>NZ_JBFULO010000422.1:0-3260 GCF_054049855.1 Stenotrophomonas sp. P5_B8
CGATCGTCGCCCGGCATGAAGTTCTACGGACCAGCTTTGCTGTGGTTGAGGGCAGCCCGGTACAGGTAATCGCCGCGGCTGACGTGGGTATCGCACTCATCGAACACGACTTGCGTGCGCTTGGAGCAGGTGCTCGCGCACTGGAGGCGGAGCGGTGGAGCGCGCACGAGGCCCATGCGGCATTCGACCTGTCGACGGGCCCACTGATCCGCGCGCGGCTCCTGATCCTGGACGATCAGAAACAGATCCTGCTGGTTACCCAGCACCACATCGTCTCGGACGGCTGGTCGATAGGTGTGCTGGTGCGTGAGCTGACGACGCTGTACGCAGGCTTCCTGGAAGGGGTCGGTGACACGCTGCCTCCTTTGACCGTTCAGTATGCGGACTACGCGCGTTGGGAGCGCGGTCGCATGAATGGCGAGAAGCTGGAAACCCAGGTTGGGTTCTGGAGATCCCAGCTACGTGGAGCACCGGCCCTCCTTGAGCTCCCCACCGACCGGCCGCGGCCATCGGTGCAATCGCATGCGGGTGCGAGCGTCTCCATCGTGTTGCCGTCGGTACTGACGAAGGCGCTGCGCGATCTGTCGCGGCGTCATGGGACGACCGTGTTCATGACACTTTTGGCGGGGTGGTCGATCCTCATGGCCCGGTTGAGCGGGCAGGAAGATGTCGTCGTGGGTACGCCTGTTGCCAATCGCATGCGGCAGGAGTTCGAGCCAATGGTTGGTTTGTTCGTCAATACGCTGCCCATGCGCGTTCGTGTCGACCCCGGCCAGACTGTTTCCCAACTGCTGGCCCAGGTGAAGACGACGGCCTTGGATGCTTTTGCGCACCAGGCGCTGCCCTTCGATCAGATCGTAGATGCGGCCATGCCACCGCGCAGCTTGGCGCACAACGCGGTCTTCCAGACAATGCTGACTCTCGATACCACGCCGGCAACCACGCTCGCGCTGCCGGGCCTGAGTCTGCAGCTCGGCGCGGTAGCGCGTTCTTCCACCCAGTTCGATCTTGCGCTTTYACTGCGCGAAGGAAACGATGTACTGGAAGGGCTTCTGGAGTATGCAACGGATCTCTTCGACCAGGCGACGGTCCAAAGGTGGGCAGAACATCTGCAGATCTTGTGGTCTGCAATGGCGGAGGATGCCGCGTCCAGCGTGGCGGCTCTCCCCATGCAGCCAGAGCATGCGCGTACACGCATGCTGCAGGACTTCAACGATACCGGGCTGGTCCGCGACGAGGGCATGCTGCTGCACGGGTACTTCGAGGCACAGGTGCGGCGCAATGGTGATGCGGTGGCATTKGAGTTTGAAGACTGCCAATTGAGCTACTCCGAACTGAACTGCCGCGCCAACCGCCTAGCCCACCGGTTGATCGCACAGGGCGTGGGGCCGGATGACCGGGTGGCCGTGTGCCTTCGGCGCGGTGTGGACATGGTCGTGGCGTTGCTGGCCGTGCTCAAGGCTGGTGGCGCCTACGTGCCGCTGGACCCGGGCTACCCTGCCGAGCGCCTGGCCTTCATGCTGGCAGACAGCGCACCGCGCTGCGTACTGGCCCAGACGACGTTGCGCGAGGTGGTGCCGGCCAGTGACGCCGCTGTGCTGTGGCTGGATGAAGAGGCGCTGCAGCAGCAACCGGACCATGATCCCGACACCGCAGCCCTGGGACTGCGGCCGCAGCATCTGGCGTACGTGATATACACCTCTGGTTCGACCGGGAAGCCGAAGGGGGTGATGATTGGACACGGCAACGCCGCCAACTTCATCGCCTGGAGCCTGCACGAGTTTGAGCCGCAGGTGCTTTCGCGCGTGGTCTTCTCGACGTCGATCAATTTCGACTTGCATGTGTTCGAGTTGTTCGCGCCGCTGGCTGCGGGAACGACAACGGTATTGGTGCCGGACCTGATTTCAGCCGGTGCGGTTCTGAACACGGCAACGCTGGTCAATACCGTGCCTTCGGCGATCGCTGCCGTACTCGACTCGGGCGCGACCCTGCACGGTGTCCGTCAGGTGAATCTGGCCGGGGAGCCTCTGAAGGCTGCATTGGTGGGACGGCTGTTCGAGCGAACGGCAATCGACACGGTGTCCAATCTGTATGGCCCATCGGAAACCACGACCTACTCGACGTGGGTCTCAATGCCGCGTGCCGGCGGCTTCATCGCGCATATCGGCCGTCCGATCGGCAATACGCAGGTGTACATCGTAGACAGCCGGCTGCAGCCGGTTCCGGCAGGCGTGACGGGTGAGATCCTGATTGGTGGCGCAGGCGTGGCACGTGGATACCTGGGGCGTGAAGAACTGACCGCAGAGCGCTTCATCGCGGTTCCCTTCGCTGGTGGTGGTGGCAAGGTCTACCGGACCGGTGATCTGGGGCGCTGGCGCGCCGACGGCAGCATCGAGTACCTGGGTCGCAACGATTTCCAAGTCAAGCTGCGCGGATTCCGTATCGAACTGGGTGAGATCGAGGCCGTGTTGGCAGATTGTGCCGGTGTACGCGAGGCTGTAGTGGTGGCGCGGGCGGATGCGGGCGGCGAGCAGCGCCTGGTTGCCTACTACGTGGCCGATGCTGATGCTGCACCTACGGCGCAGGTGCTGCGTCAGCAGGTCGCGCGGACGCTGGCTCCCTACATGGTGCCCAGCGCCTTCGTGTGCCTGCCAGCAATGCCGCTTACACCCAACGGCAAGCTGGATCGCCAGGCGCTGCCCATACCGGGGCTGGATGCCTCGGTCACGCGCGGGTATGTCGCACCAGAGGCGGGGATGGAGCAGGTGCTGGCCGCGATCTGGGCCGAGCTCCTGGGCGTGGAACGGGTCGGGCGGCATGACGATTTCTTCGAACTGGGAGGACACTCGCTGCTGGCTGTGCAGTTGGCGGCTCGTCTACGCGCCACTGCCGGTGTCCAGGCCACGGTACGGGATGTGTTCGCGCTGCCCGTGCTGGAGGACCTGGCAGCGGCGCTTGGGCCGATCGGAACGGAAGACGATCCGCTTGATCTGGCCGACCGGCAGATAGCGCTGCTGCCCTCGCTTGCACAACAACGCCTATGGTTCCTTGCACAGTTGGATCCAAGGGCCGGCGCGGCCTATCACATGCCGGCTGCGGTGACGCTAACCGGCGCCCTGGACCGCATCGCATTACGGCATGCATTGGATGCGATCGTCGCCCGGCATGAAGTTCTACGGACCAGCTTTGCTGTGGTTGAGGGCAGCCCGGTACAGGTAATCGCCGCGGCTGACGTGGGTATCGCACTCATCGAACACGAC
>NZ_JBFULO010000423.1:0-3253 GCF_054049855.1 Stenotrophomonas sp. P5_B8
AGCTATGCTGAGCCGCACAGAAACCTTGGATGCGTTGGCGGAGGAGCCTGGCCAGCCTGCACTCAACTCGGAGACGTTTTCGCCGGCTCCAGGCATGCGCTCACTGATGAACAGGTGGCTGGTGCAAGAGAACTGATGGACTCGATCCTGAAGCACCACATCAGCGGGTAGGCGCATTGGGGGGGAGGGGGCTGGATAATGAACCCAACGCGGACCGTGATCGGCCGCTGACAGGCCCTACACCATCGGTGTTGGGAATCAGAGGGCAGGCCACCGTAGCGAGCGGGCAAGGAGTTTATATTGGCTTGGAGAGATTTCTGGCACAGCGGAACGTGCTACGGCTTGACCCATCTCAACGACGTGGAATGCGTGATCGACCTAGACGGCACACCTGTAACGGTGCGCTATACGTTCGGCCCGCACACCTTTACCGATGAGAAGGAGAACGGGCCGCACTTCCACCCCGTAAGGCACGAACGGCGGTATATCTGCCGCCGGCGACACGCCTTGAGCTTCGAGGTGGTGCCCTTCATGCAGCAGCAGTTCCTGGAGGGCCACGTTCGGCAGCACTTCAGCCGCAATGGCGAGCAGTGGTTCACCACCGAGCTGGACGGAGCGGCGGTCTTCACGGCCATCCAAAAATCGGTGGATGCAGATTCGGAAATCAAGGTCCGAGTGATCTCGTCCTACCCGCTCGATCGGGGCCTCCAAACCTTGCCTACCCACGGAGCGCTCTACAAGGTGCGCACCCTGTTCAAGCGCAAGTTGGTAGGGAGATAAAAAAGGGCGCCCCGGTAGGGCGCCCTCGGTATTTCAATATCGGTAAGCTCTTCGGCAGCTATACTGCCTATCCCGCACCAGGCTGGGGATGGATCTAAAGATCCCTCGATGCACCACTCCTGTTTCCAGGCTCCGGTCGGTGGTGCCCTGCTATTGTCGGCCCCCGAGTGGCGCGCAGACTGGTCATGGATAGAACAATGTGTTGCGCATGCGTAACGGCTGCGTAACGCATGTGCCGCCCCTTCGTTGGCCCCGTGGAGCACTGCCGCCCTGTACACGATCGGCCAGCAGCGGAACACGCGTCGGAGGGAATCTTTCATCCAGTCAATTAGTAACTTTACTAACATTTCCGTCTCTCGCGATGAGACTACGCCCAGCCAGAGTTCCCGCCATGCGGGCCTCTCACTAATCCCCACACGATCGCCACCTTAATCGGCGCCGCCGCCATTGACGGGCCAGCGCATTTCGTTCCCTTGGCCGGCGCACGCGCCCGCTTGGGCTTCCCCTCCCCCCGCTGACGACTTCATGGACGAAGCAGTCGATCTGCACCGTCTCTTGGTCCGGCGGCAACCTTCCTGTACGGCGCAGACGGTCGGTCCATGCTGGGGGTCGGCATCAGCGACGGCGACATTCTTGTGATTGACCGATCCGTCCAACCGCAACCCGGCGACTTGGAAATTGCCATCTGGGACGGCACTCAGCCTACGTGCAAGGCGCTCCAGGTGTTCGAGCACCATCTGGAGCCACGCCCCGGTTTAATCGAATCGATTGGGACGTTACTTTGACTTGGCGCCCGACGCCTTCGAGATCCTTGTGGTGCTCCTAGGTAAAGACTGGCCACCATTTATGGTGGCCGGTCTCCCACTAACTATGCTGAGTCGCACACCGGTGTGCGTGGCTTGGCGGGACAGGTGGGACCGGCGGCCGGCAGGGGGATTGTGACGGCCGGCCAACGCCTCGCTCTGGAAGCGGCTACCCCATGCGTACCGCCGGATTCTCGCGGGCCGGGGCGTCCTGCTGCTGATCCAGGACCTGCACGGTCGCCTGCTGGCGCTCCGCACTGGCCACCTCCAACTGCTGCAGTGATTGCGCGACCGGCGTCTGCACGGCCACGTCGGTGGGCATGGATGCGCGGCGGTGCGCAGGGTCGTTCAGGTCGCCCTGCACCACGAAGACCGTGCGCCCGGCAGCGCTGTCTGCCGTCTGCACGCTCAGCACGATGTGGTCGGCCCGCTCCAGATTGCTCTGGCGGGCCAGGGCCATCACGCTGGCGGTCAGACGCTCGCTGCTCTCATCGGGCGCGCGGCCGGCCTGCGCATCGAGGGCGGCCACGCCCTGGCGAACCTGCTGCAGCAAGCCGTACTCGGGGTGGCCCGGGCCGATGTCGGCCAGCCGGGTCGGCGGGTGCCGCTCACCCGGGACGCCATCAACCGACGCGGTCAGCGGACTGCGGGTGATGCTGCGGTAGGGGTCATCGGCATGGAACTGGGTGGCTTTGTGCTGCCGCTCCAGGCGCACCTCGCGTGCATCATCGAGTTCGGCGATGCGATGGGGGCGGGTTTCCTCCCGCATGGACAGGTGACCGCCGCCGCTGCTCACGTTGACCCACTTCTGGTCGCGTTCGAAGTACATCGCGTAGGCGCTGTTGCCGCCGATGACATTGGGGTCGACCGAGGCGCGGCCTTCGAGGGCCTGCGTAACCTCATGTGCGGTCAGCCTGCCCAGATACGCGCCGCCGGCTACCCAACCCATCTGCTGAATCGCGTCAACGCTGGTGTCGCGCACGCGAGGGCCGCCGAGATAGTCGTTGTCGAGCATGTTCGACCAGATCTGCTCCAGCTTCTGGGGCCCGCTCTTTTCCAACGCGGCCTGCAGCAGCACACGGGGTGTCCAACAGTTGGGGTCGAGGCGATGCTGCTCGAATGCGCGATCGTGAGCGACCATGACGTCCTTGCCAGGAAGATTCAGCGCCAGATCCGGACGCTCGTTCTCAGACCAGTACTTTCGTAGCGCAAGATCCTGCTTGAGCAGCGTTTGCCCGAAAGACTCCCACTGTCGCTCGCTCAACTCGGCATTGGGGAAGCGTGATCCACTATCGTGCTGCGCTTGGGCGTAGTCCTGTGCGTAACTGTTGGCTACGCGGCCTGGCAGGCTGTCGTTGCGAACAACGCCGAGTGCCAACGTGCCGTAACCATCCGAACCGGGCAGCTGTGAAAGATAGTTCCAATACAGCTCCCGATTACCTGTGCTGGCATAGCTGCTCAGGATTCTGATGTCGCGCTGTGTCAATCCACTCATGCCTTACTCCCTGTAGGTGCTGTGGCTACCTGACCTTGGTGTGTGTCAGGACGTCCCGCACCGCATCTTCCATGCGCTTCCAGTCCTTCAAAAATGCTCGCTTGTAGTTAAGGGTGATCGACAGCTTGCTTCCCACATCCACGAAATAGTGTACGCAGCCGGCCGCAACTGGATC
>NZ_JBFULO010000424.1:0-3245 GCF_054049855.1 Stenotrophomonas sp. P5_B8
CCTCATGAGCCCATCAGGATGTGCGAGGTTGCCGGCCARCGGCCGGCACCACCCGTCCGCGCCCGGGGGGTGGGCGCGGACGGCAGACCGGCTCAGCGCTTGGCTGCGGCCTTGTACTTCGGCACGAAGACCTCGTTCACCGCCTGGGCCAGCTGGTCCGGCGGCAGCAGGCCCTGGTCGAGCAGGAAGTTGTTGAACGCCAGGCGGTCGAAGCGCTTGCCCAACGCCAGCTCGGTCTGCATGCGCAGTTCCAGGATGCGCGTGTACCCGTAGAAGTAGCTGCCGGCCTGGCCGGGCATGCGCACCATGTAACGGTCCAGTTCCTGGGTGGCCATCGCCTTGGACAGGCCGACGTCGTCGATCAGCACGCGCTCGGCGTTGGCGCGGTCGATCAGGCCCAGGTTGAGCATCGGGTCGAGCATCGCGCGGGCGGCGCGCAGCAGGCGGAACTGCAGTGCGATCAGCTGCCCGTCCAGCGGTTCGTACGGCACCATCTCCGCTTCGGCATACAGCGCCCAGCCTTCTACGTTGACCGAGTTGAAGGCGAACATGGTGCGCGCCAGCGAGATGCCGCGCTCGACCATCGCGGTGAACTGCAGCTCGTGGCCCGGCCGACCTTCGTGCGCGCTCAGGGTCCATGCGGCCGAACCGAAGTTGAAATCGTCGTACTGCGCGGCCTTGTCGCCGGCGGCGGGGTTGCCCAGCGGCAGTACGAAGGTGCCCTGCTGCCCGGTGTTCCCGACCAGCGGCGCGGGCAGGAAGTGCGGGGCCGGCGAGGCCGCGCTCTCGGCCGCCGAGCCCAGCCGCATCTGCATCGGGCGCTGCGGCACGTCGACGATCTTCTCGCGGCGGATGATCGGGTCGATTGCATCGATGACGCCACGGTAGTGGTGCTCGAGCTGGTCGTCGGCGATCTTGTCACCCTTCAGCGCGCGCACCACCGCGACCGGATCGGTCGGGTCGGCCACCTTCAGGCCCTTGGCCTGGACCACCAGCGGCGCCAGCTGGCGCATCGCCGAGCGGGTTTCCATGAATTCCAGCTGCGCACGCTGCATCAGCACCGCCGGGGCGATGTCGATGCCTACCCGCTTGAGCTGGTAGGCGTACAGCGGCTCGGGCAGGCGCGCGTCGGTGCGGGCCTTGGGCAGCACCGCGCTGCGGGTCCAGTCGCGGTACTCGCGCAGCTGGGTGGCAATGGTCTTCAGCGCTTCATCGGCGCCGGCCACCTTGTACTTGCCAAACAGCTGTTCGATGCCGGTGATGTAGGTGTCCACGTTGGCCAGCGACTGCTCGACTTCGATCTTCGTCGGCTGCAGCAGGGTCTTGTCGCCCAGGCGCTCTTCATAGCGCTGGCGCGACAGCGTGGTGACCGGCTGGGTGCCCGGGGCGAGGCCGGCATACGCCTTCAGGCGGTCCAGGGCCTTGGCCCGGCGCTCGGCGGGCACCTGGTCGGACAGCAGCAGGTTGAGGCCGCTGAACACGGTCTGCGGGGTATCGCTCCACGGCAGCAGGTACTTGTCGTTGAGCTCGCTGCCTTCGATGTTCTGGCTGGCCGCKGCGATCATGATCGCCAGGTCCTGGCGCACGTTGGGATCGCGCTCGGTGCTCAGCTTGGCCTGTAGTTCGGTGCGTGCCTTGGCCATGGCCGCGCGGTAGCGGGCGCCGTTGTCCGGGCCGAAATCGGCCACCTTGTCGTCATAGCCGGGCACGCCGAAGAAACCGGTCTCTTCCGGCTGGAATGGGCCCTGCGCATCCAGCAGGATCTGCGCCAGCTGGTTGCTGCGGGTGACCCACGCCGGGCTGGCGGCGGGTTTGGCGGTGGCAGGCTGGGCAGCGGCCTGCCTGGCCAACGCCGGCGGCGCCGACAGGGTGGCGGGGACGGTCAGGGCCAGCGCAACAGCAAGGACGAGCGGCTTCATGCGGGAACTCCAGGGCAGGATGCCTGCGACCCTACGCACTCACGGCGCGCCCGGCAATCGGCCGGAGGTCATGCGCCGATCAGGCCCCCAGCGACCCGGACGGCAACGGGCATTGGCCATTGGCGCGGCATTCTTCCAAGGCGCAGCTGTCGGCGGCCTCTTCGTCGTCCAGTGCGGTGAGGTCGATGGCCTCCTTGCCCTCAGTGACCACGTACAGCATCGGGTAGTCCCATTGCCCGCCGCTGCGCCGGGCATTGAGGAACAGGCGGCCATCGCCGCGCGGGCCGGACAGCGCGATCACGAACTGGCTCTGCCCGGTGGTGTGCATGGAACCGGCCGGCAGGTAGCCGTCCTGCACCGGCTCGCCGAGCGCCTGCACCAGTTCGATGTTGCAGCGCGCGCGGCGCATGGCCTCCTGGTAGGGCGTGCTGGATTTGCTCCAGTACGCCCACTGCGACAGCGCGAACCACACCGCCCAGACCGCCGCGGCGATCCCCACCACCACCGCCAGTGGCATTGCCCAGCGCCAGTGGCGGCGCCACCAGCCGGTGGATGCGGTCTTTCCGGTCAATACGGGGGGCGATGTCATCGGCAAACTCCTTGTCGGGCCGGTGGCGGAAGCGGTGGGTCAGCGGGGCAGGCAGCGCCCCAGGAAATCCTCGGCCAGACGATAGCGGTGCAGCGCATTGCTGCCCGACAGGCCGTGCTTGGCGCCCGGGTAGGTCATCAGTTCGAACGGCTGGCCACGCTTCTGCAGCGCGCTCATCAACGAGGTCGAATTGGTGAACAGCACGTTGTCATCGGCCATGCCGTGGATCAGCAGCAGGCGCGAGCGCAGGCCGTCGATGTGGGCCAGCACGCGCGCGGCTTCATAGCCCTTCGGATTGTTGGCCGGCAGGTTCATGTAGCGCTCGGTGTAGTGGCTGTCATACAGGCCCCAATCGGTGACCGGCGCGCCAGCCACGCCGCAGGCGTAGGTGTCCGACGCCTTGGCCAGCAGCATCAGGGTCATGTAGCCGCCGTTGGACCAGCCCTGCACGCCGATGCGCGCCGGGTCCACCCAGGCCTGCTGCTTCAGCCAGGCCACGCCGCGCAGCTGGTCGGCCACTTCCACCGTGCCCTGCACGCCATACAGCGCGCCGCCGAAATCGCGGCCGCGACGCGGCGTGCCGCGGTTGTCCAGCGAGAACACCACGTAACCCTGCTGGGCCAGGTACTGGTTGAACAGGTGGTCGCCACGGCCGGGCCAGCTGTCGGTGACGGTCTGGCTGGCCGGGCCGCCATACACGTACACCACCACCGGATAGCGCCGGGCCGGATCGAAAC
>NZ_JBFULO010000425.1:0-3234 GCF_054049855.1 Stenotrophomonas sp. P5_B8
CCTGCCAGCCGCGCATGGCGTGGCTCTACCGGGATTCGGCACATCGGCATCTGCAAGCCACGCATGGCGGGGCTCTACCGGTGATGGCGCGACAGGCGCGCCGGCTCAATGCTGCTTCGGCGTGCTCGGTCCGCAGCTGTCGCAGCCGCCGCACGCCCCGGCACTACCGGTAGCGGGCGGGGCGATCTTCCGCCCCAGCGTCTGCAGCCACGCGGCACGCTGCGGCTTGACCAGTCCCAGCGCGATCGCGCCGCGCACCGTGCGCACGACACCGGGGAACTGCTTTTTCAGCACCACCCACGCGCTGAACAGCACGATCAGCGCGACCACGATGTACTGCAGTAGCAGGCCGGCGCCCATCAGCCGCCGCCCAGCGCCACGGTCACCTGGTAGGTGACCAGCGCGGCGATGTAGGCCGCCGCGAACAGGTAGAAGGTGGCAAAGCCGACCTGCTTCCAGGAGTTGGTCTCGCGTTTGATCGTGGCCAGGGTGGAAATGCACATCGGCGCATAGATGAACCACACCAGCAGCGACAGGCCGGTGGCCAGCGACCAGCCATTGGCGACCACCGGGGTCAACGCCTGGATCGCGGCGTCGTCATCGGCGGCCGACAGTGCGTAGATCGTGGCCAGCGAGGACACCGCCACTTCGCGCGCACCCATCCCCGGGATCAGCGCGATGCAGATCTGCCAGTTGAAGCCCAGCGGCGCGAAGATCACCGCCATCGCATGGCCGAGCTGGCCGGCAAAGCTGTAGTCGATCGCCGGCATGGTCGCCCCGGGCGGCGCGGCCGGGAATTTCAGCAGCACCCACAGCAGGATGGTCAGCGACAGGATGATGCCGCCCACGCGCTTGAGGAAGATCATGCCGCGCTCGTACAGGCCCACCGCCAGGTCGCGCGGGTGCGGGATGCGGTAGGACGGCAGCTCCAGCATCAGCGGATGCTCGCTCTTGTCGCGGCGCCACTTCTTCATCACCCACGACATCGCCAGCGCGCTGAGAATCCCGGCCACGTACAGGCCGAACAGCACCAGCCCCTGCTGGCTGACGAAGCCCCACAGGGTCTTCTGCGGAATGAACGCACCGATCAGCAGCGCATACACCGGCAGGCGCGCCGAACAGGTCATCAGCGGCGCCACCAGGATGGTGGCCAGGCGATCGCGCGGGTCCTGGATGCTGCGGGTGGCCATGATGCCGGGCACCGCGCAGGCGAAGCTGGACAGAAGAGGGATGAACGAGCGCCCGGACAGGCCCGCCGAGGCCATCATGCGGTCCAGCAGGAACGCCGCGCGCGGCAGGTACCCGGATTCTTCCAGGGCCAGGATGAAAGCGAACAGGATCAGGATCTGCGGCAGGAATACCACCACTCCGCCGACGCCGGCGATGATGCCGTCGGTGAGCAGACTGGACAACGGGCCTTCCGGCAGCACCGCGCCGACGTGCTCGCCGAGCCAGCCGAAGCCGGCCTCGATGCCATMCATCAGCGGCGTGGCCCAGGCGAACACGGCCTGGAAGATCAGGAACATCACCACCACCAGCGTCAGCAGCCCGAACACCGGGTGCAACAGCCAGCGGTCCAGCGCGTCATCGATCCTGGCCGTGCGCGTGGGCATGCTCACCGAGGCGGCCAGGATGCCGCGCACCTGGGCGTGGTAGTCGGCCTCGCCGGCCGGCACCGCGACCGGTGCCTGCAGGTGCGGCACCATCGCATCGAGCCGCTCGACCAGCGCCTGGGCGCCGTTGCGGCGCACCGCCACGGTTTCCACCACCGGCACCCCGAGAGCCTGTTCCAGCGCGGGCACGTCGATCTTGATGCCACGCCGCTGCGCCGCATCGACCATGTTCAGCGCCACGATCATCGGCTTGCCCAACTCGCGCAGTTCCAGCGCGAAGCGCAGGTGCAGGCGCAGGTTGGTCGCATCGATCACGCACAGCAGCACATCCGGTGCGGCCTCGCCCGGGTAGAAGCCCCGGCACAGGTCGCGGGTGATCGCCTCGTCCAGGCTGGCCGGCTGCAGGCTGTAGGCGCCGGGCAGGTCGAGCACGGCGAACTCGCGGCCGGACGGTGCACGCAGGCGGCCTTCCTTGCGCTCCACGGTCACGCCGGTGTAATTGGCCACCTTCTGGCGGCTGCCGGTGAGCTGGTTGAACAACGCGGTCTTGCCACTGTTGGGGTTGCCGACCAGGGCGACGCGCAGGGATGCGGCGGCGCTCATGCGCCCGCTCCGGCCGGGATCGCGGTGATCTCGATGCGGCTGGCTTCGCTGCGGCGCAGGGCGAAACGGGTGAAACCGACCTGTACCAGCAGCGGCTCGCCACCCACCGGGCCGCGGGCGACAAGACGCACGTCTTCACCCTTGACGAAGCCCAGCTCGCGGAGGCGACGGGCGATGGCATCGTTTGCGTGCAGGTCCCGCACCGACTCCACCAGGGCGGAATCGTGCAGCGGCAGATCGGACAACGTCACGGAGCGCCTTCTTGCCAATCAGAATGGTTCTCAATTCTAGCATCGCCGCGCCGCGTCATTGCCCGTGACCGATGGCCCGCTATGATTCGTACATGTATGGAGTAATCGCAGGTTCCCATGAGTGATGCACTACGGATAGAACGCAGCGCCTCGGTGCTGACCCTTTGGCTGAACCGCCCCACCCTGCACAACGCCTTCGATGCGGCACTGATCGCCCAGCTGACCGCCGCACTGGAGGCGGCCGGGCGCGATGAACACGTGCGCGTGGTGGTGCTGGCCGGCCAGGGCGCCTCGTTTTCGGCGGGCGCGGACATGCAGTGGATGCGAGGCATGGCCGCTGCCAGCGAGGAGGACAACCGCCAGGACTCGCTGGCCCTGGCCCGGCTGATGCGCACCCTGGACGAGCTGCCCAAGCCCACCATCGCCCGCGTGCAGGGCGCCGCCTTCGGTGGCGGGGTCGGCCTGGTCGCCTGCTGCGACATCGCCATCGCCAGCACCAGCGCCCGCTTCGGCCTGACCGAAAGCCGGCTGGGCCTGCTGCCGGCGGTGATCTCGCCCTATGTGATCGACGCCATCGGCCCGCGCCAGGCGCGCCGCTGGTTCGCCACCGGCGAGCATTTCGATGCGGACACCGCGCTGCGGATCGGCCTGGTCCACCAGCTGATCGAACCTGAACGCATAGATGAAGCCGTGCAGCGCCAGATCGGCCTGCTCGACAAGGCCGGCCCGATCGCCTCGGCCTCGGCCAAGGAACTGGTGCGCCGGGT
>NZ_JBFULO010000426.1:0-3233 GCF_054049855.1 Stenotrophomonas sp. P5_B8
CGGCTGCCTGGACCGCCCCACCCGCGGCAGCTACCAGGTGGCCGGGCGCGAGACCGGCAGCATGCTGCCGGACGAACTGGCGGCGCTGCGCCGCGAGCATTTCGGCTTCATCTTCCAGCGCTACCACCTGCTCGGCGACCTGGATGCGCGCGGCAACGTGGCCGTGCCGGCCGTCTACGCCGGCAGCCCGGGGCCGGTGCGTACCGCGCGTGCCGAACAGTTGCTGCAGCGCCTGGGCCTGGGCGACCGCATGAACCACACGCCCGGCCAGCTTTCCGGCGGCCAGCAGCAGCGCGTGTCGATCGCGCGCGCGTTGATGAACGGTGGCGAGGTGATCCTGGCCGACGAACCGACCGGCGCGCTCGACACGAAATCCGGTGAGGAGGTAATGGGCATCCTCGGCGAGCTGCATGCCGAAGGCCACACCATCATCATCGTCACCCACGACATGAGCGTGGCCGAACACGCACAGCGCATCATCGAAATCCGCGACGGCGAGATCATCGCCGACCGCACCAACCCCTCCGCGCCCAGCTACCGCGCGCAGCGCGAGCCGACCGTGGCCGCGGGCGGCGGCAACAGCTGGCGGGCCGCCCGCGATCGCTTCACCGAAGCGTTCCGGATGGCGCTGCTGGCGATGAACGCCCATCGTCTGCGCACCTTCCTGACCATGCTCGGGATCATCATCGGCATTGCCTCGGTGGTGTCGGTGGTGGCGATGGGCAACGGTTCGCAGCAGCAGATCCTGCAGAACATCAGCGCGCTGGGCACCAATACCATCGATGTCTATCCCGGTCGCGGCTTCGGCGACATGCGCTCGGCGCGCGTGCAGACGCTCAAGGCCAGCGATGCCGACGCGCTGGCGCGGCAGAGCTATGTGGACAGCGCCACTCCCAGCGTGTCCTCGTCGGTGACTGCGCGCTACCGCAACCAGTCGGCCACCGCGCAGGTCAGCGGCGTGGGTGAGCAGTACTTCCGGGTCAAGGGCGTTACCTTGAGCGCGGGCAGCTTCTTCGACGGCGATGCGGTCAAGGGCCTGGTCCAGGTCGCGGTGATCGACGAGAACACCCGTACCCAGTTTTTCCCGTCCGGTGAAGATCCGATCGGCCAGGTGATCCTGCTCGGCAACGTGCCGGTGCGGGTGATCGGCGTCGCACAGCGGCAGAGCTTCGGCATGGGCAGCAGTACCAGCCTGGGCGTGTGGGTGCCCTACACCACGGTGATGTCGCGCATGCTTGGGCAAAGTTACGTCTCCAGCATCACCGTGCGGGTGGACGACAGCACACCGATGGATGCCGCGCAGGCCGCGATCTCCAAGCTGTTGATCATGCGCCACGGCACCGAGGACTTCTTCCTCAGCAACAGTGCCGAGATCCGCGAAACCATCGAACAGACCACGCGCACCATGACGTTGCTGATCAGCGCGATCGCCGCGATCGCGTTGCTGGTCGGCGGCATCGGGGTGATGAACATCATGCTGGTGTCGGTCACCGAGCGCACCCGCGAGATCGGCGTGCGCATGGCCGTCGGCGCGCGGCAGAGCGACATCCGCCAGCAGTTCCTGATCGAGGCGGTGCTGGTCTGTCTGCTCGGTGGCCTGCTTGGCGTCGGTCTGTCACTGGTGGTCGGCTGGTTGTTCGGCAAATTCGCCCCGGATTTCCAGATGCTGTTCTCGACGGCCTCGATCGTCGCCGCGTTCGCCTGCTCCAGCCTGATCGGCGTGGCGTTCGGTTTTCTTCCGGCGCGCAGTGCCGCCCAACTTGATCCCGTGGAGGCGCTGGCGCGCGAATGATGAATCCCCTTTTCCCGCTCATCCGCGGCCACCTGCGCCCGCTCGCCCTGGCCTGCGTGACCACGCTGGCTGTGTCGGCCTGCGTCAGCACCGGCCATTACGCCGTCGACGCTCCCAGCGTGCCGGCCAGCTATGGTCGCGGCGATGCCTCGCGCAATGTCCCCACTGACGTGGTGGAGACCCTGCCGCATACCGACCGCACCGAGGTCCGCGACGATCCCTGGTGGACCCAGTTCGGCGATCCGCGCCTGGCGCGGGTGATCGACCGCGCCCTGGCCGCCAACACCGACCTGGCCTCGGCCGGGTTGGCCGTGCAGCGCGCCCGCCTGCAGGCCGGGCTGGCCGACAACGCGCTGTGGCCGCAGCCTTCGGGCAGCGTCGGCAGCAACGGCAGTCGTCCGATCGACCAGGGCGCGCAGTGGAACCGCGGCAGTTCGGCCAGTGTGTCGCTGCAATGGGAAATCGACCTGTGGGGCCGCCTGCGCACCCAGCGCGACATCGCCCAGTGGGAAGCGCAGGCGCGTGAGGAAGACCTGCAGAACACCGCGTTGCTGGTGATCGGCGACGTCGCCACGCAGTACTGGACGCTGGCCTTCCTCAATCAGTCGATCCGCGCCGGCCAAGCCAACCTGGACCGCCTGCAGCGCACCCGGCAACTGGTGCAGGCTCGCTTCGACGCCGGTGCGGTATCGCGCCTGGAAGTCCGCCAGGCCACCCAGAGCCTGGAAGCGCAACGGGCCACGCAAAGCGCGCTGGAACAGCAGCGGGTGGCCAGCCGCAACGCGTTGACGGTGCTGCTGGACGGGCAGCCGTGGCCGCTGGACGACGAGCCGCAGCAGTTGCTGGACGGTGGACGCCCGGTGGTGGCCGAAGGCCTGCCGGCCGAACTGCTGGGCCGGCGCCCGGACCTGCGCGCGGCCGAACTGAGGCTGCGCAACAGCCTGAAGACGATCAAGGTCACCGCCACCCAGTACTACCCCGCGCTGAGCCTGACCGGCAGCGTCGGCAGCAGCGCGACGTCGTTGTCGAACGTGCTGCAGAACCCGGTGGCTACGCTGGGCGCCGGTCTGTCGTTGCCGTTCCTCAACATCGGCCAGGCGCGGTTGAACACCCGCCTGGCCGGCACCGATTACCAGATGGCCGCCAACGACTTCCGCCGCACGCTGTACACGGCCCTGTCGGAGGTGGACAACGCGCTGTCGGCACGCGAGCAGTTCGCCACCCAGGTGGCGGCCTCGCAGGCATCGTTCGATGAAGCGGTGGAGATCGAGCGGATGTACGAGGTGCGCTATCGGGTCGGCGCCACCGACCTGCGCACCTGGCTGGAAGCGCAGCAGACCCGCCGCGATGCGGAGCTGTCGCTGGCCTCGGTGAAGCAGAAGCAGCTGATCAACGATGTAACGTTGTTCAAGGCGCTGGGCGGCAGCGCGCGGTAACCGTA
>NZ_JBFULO010000427.1:0-3223 GCF_054049855.1 Stenotrophomonas sp. P5_B8
CACCGGCGCTGGCCGCCACCACCTCCACCCGCACCGAAACCGGACGCCTGGAATGGCGCGAGGGCGACCATCATCTGGTCGTGGATGCCAACCAGGGCATCGTGCGGGTCACCACCACCGAGCCGGGCACCTACTTCGGCGTGCGCGCCGGCGACAGGATCCTGAGCATCGACGGCAAGCCGGTGCGCACGATCGCCGACCTGACCGATACGCTGGCCGCTACGCACCGCACGCGACTGCCGATGACGGTGGTGCGCAGGGGCGATCAGATGAGCCTGGATGTGACCACTGCCGCCTGGAGCAAGGTAGTCCCGGCGGCTCCTCCGGCGCCTCCGGCACCGCCAGCGCCCCCGGCACCGCCCACCCCGCGCAGCTGAGGCACCCGCGCGCCGGGCCATCTCCACGTTGGCCCGGCGCTCCGGTACTCTTGATTCCACTTCCTGGCTTTCGATGCCGCATGCCTTCAATCCTGATCATTGACGACAACGCCAGCGTCGGCACCGCATTGGAAGTGCTGTTCTCGCTGCACGACATCGATGCGCTGCACGCGTTGTCACCCGACGCCGGACTGGCGTTGCTGGAACAACATCCGGTGGACCTGGTCATCCAGGACATGAACTTCACCGAAGACACCACCTCCGGTGAGGAAGGCGAGGCCCTGTTCCAGCAGATCCGTGCCCGCCATCCGGACCTGCCGGTGATCCTGCTGACCGCCTGGACCCACTTGAGCAGCGCCGTGGACCTGGTCCGCGCCGGCGCCGCCGATTACCTGGCCAAACCCTGGGACGACCGCAAGCTGCTGGTCACGGTCAACAACCTGCTGGAACTGTCTGAAACCCGTCGCGAGCTGGACCGCCGCCGCGAGCGCGAGCAGCGCAACCGCTCGGCGCTGGAAGCCCGCTACGACCTGCGCGGTGCGGTGGTTGCCGACCCGGCCAGCGAGCGCGTGGTGAACCTCGCCTGCCAGGTGGCGCGCTCGGCACTGCCGGTGCTGATCACCGGACCCAACGGCGCCGGCAAGGAGAAGATCGCCGAGATCATCCAGGCCAATTCGCTGGTGGCCAAGGGCCCGTTCGTCGCGCTCAACTGCGGCGCCATTCCCGCCGAACTGATCGAGGCCGAATTGTTCGGCAGCGAGGCCGGCGCGTATACCGGCGCCAACAAGGCACGCGAAGGCAAGTTCGAGGCCGCCGATGGCGGCACGCTGTTCCTGGACGAGATCGGCAATCTTTCGCTGGGCGGGCAGATGAAACTGCTGCGCGTGCTGGAAACCGGACGCTTCGAGCGGCTGGGCTCCAACCGCGAACGCCAGGTCAAGGTGCGGGTGATCAGTGCCACCAATGCCGACCTGCCGGCGATGATCCGCGATGGCCAGTTCCGCGAAGATCTGTACTACCGCCTCAACACCGTGGAGCTGGCGCTGCCGCCGCTGGCCGAACGGGCCGGCGACATCCTGCCGCTGGCCGAACGCTTCATGGACGGCGACAAGCCATTGTCCGCCGCCGCGGCCACCGCGTTGCAGCGACACACCTGGCCGGGCAACGTGCGCGAACTGCGCAACGTACTGCAACGCGCCCAGCTGCTGGCCAGCGGGCCGCGCATCGAAGTGACCGATCTCAACCTGCCGCGGGGGGCCAGCGCACCGCGCCCGGCCAGCCCGACGGTCGACCCGGACCGCAGCCATATCGAAGCCGCGCTGGGCCGCAACCACGGCATCATCGCCCAGACCGCCGCCGAACTTGGCCTGAGCCGGCAGGCGCTGTACCGGCGCATGGACCGCTACGGTATTCCGCGCGAATGAAGCGCAGCTCGTTCACCTTCCGGCTGTTCCTGCGCCTGCTGCCGGTACTGGCGCTGGCAGCCGCTTTTCCGTGGTACCTGGCCTACTGGCTGGACCATGGCTGGTTGATCAGCGCGGTCTCCCTGATCGTACTGCTGTCGGTGATGTGGTGGAGCCTGCGCCGCGCCACCGCACCGGTGCGTTCACTGTTGCGCGCCTTGTCCGGCACCACCAGCAGCTACCGCGATGGCGAGTACAACTTCGGCGTGTACTGGCCGGGCAACGATGAACTGGGCGACCTGGTAAAGGCCCACCGCGAGCTGGGCGATGTACTGCGCGAACAACGCCAGGGCCTGGTGCAACGCGAGCTGCTGCTGGACACGATGGTGCAGAACACCCCGGTGTCGATGCTGCTGCTGGCCAATGGCGGCGATGGTATCCAGCGCGTGGCGTTCTCCAACCTGGCCGCGCGTCGGCTGCTGCATAACGGCTGGAAGCTGGAAGGCCAGCGCATGCAGGACGTGCTGCAAACCATGCCGGTGGAGTTGCGCGACGCGATCGTGCGCGGTGGCGACAGCCTGTTCGCCGTGCATGACGAAGGCAGCGACGATGAAGAGGACGAACAGGTTTACCACCTGTCGCGCCGCAACTTCCACCTCAACGGACGCCCCCACGACCTGTTGCTGATCCGCCTGCTCACCGCCGAGCTGCGCCGCCAGGAAGTGCAGACGTGGAAGAAGGTGATCCGGGTAATCAGTCATGAACTCAACAACTCGCTCGCGCCGATCGCGTCACTGGCACATTCCGGCGGCGAGCTGGTGCGGCGTGGCAAGACCGAGCGCCTGGAGGAAGTGTTCGCCACCATCGAAGATCGTGCGCGGCACCTGGAAGGCTTCATCCGCGGCTATGCGCGCTTTGCCAAGCTGCCGCAACCGCAGCTGCAGAACGTGCAATGGCTGCAGTTCCTGACCAGCCTGCAGCACCAGATCGCGTTCCGCATGAGCGGCATCAGCGATGAACTGCACAGCCGGGTGGATATCGCCCAGCTCGGCCAGGCGCTGTTGAACCTGCTCAAGAACGCGCACGAAGCCTGCAGCGAAGCCGAACCGCCCAACGACGACGTCGAAGTGCGGCTGACCCGGCTGCCGCAGTGGCTGCGGCTGGAAGTACTCGATCGCGGCAAGGGCATGAACGAGGCCGTGCTGCAGAACGCGCTGATGCCGTTCTATTCGACCAAGCGCAACGGCACCGGACTGGGCCTGGCCCTCACACGCGAGATCGTCGAAGCGCACGGCGGTCGCATCTCGCTGCAGAACCGCCGCGAAGGCGGCCTGTGCGTGGCGATCTTCCTGCCCATTGCCTGAGGCACGGCCGGCACGCTCATGCCGCCGGTATTGCCTGATGCCGGCCAATGGCCGGCATCACCGCTCAGGCCTTCTTGAC
>NZ_JBFULO010000428.1:0-3215 GCF_054049855.1 Stenotrophomonas sp. P5_B8
GGTTCGCCCCGCGCGGCGGGTGTCGTGCTGCTCAAGGTGAAGCTGGAAACCATCGGCGAAGTGTTCTTCCGCAGCCTCGGCCTGCGCCAGACACCGACGTTGCTGCTGATCCGTGGCGGGCGTGAAGTCGCACGGCTGGCCGGCTATCAGTCCCCCGGAAAGATCGGCGAGGCGTTGGCGTCGGTGATGCCCTCCTGAGACAGGAGAAGGTGGCCGCCCGTCCAATCACCGGCACGGTCGGTTCCCAAACCACCGCCGATACCGGCGCAACGCGCATTGCACGCAGGACCCACGAACGCAGTCCGCGCCTGCGATCAGCAAACCGGTCTGCGCCCCCCGTCATGTCGCCACCGCAGGGTGACCCGATGCGTGCAGTCGACCAAGGTTCGCCCCAAGCCGGCGCCGGGGACCAGCATCAGGCCGGGCGACGGCTCAACAACCCGCGCCGCTTGAACCACCATTCCAGCGGCAGCGTCACCAACGGCGGCACCGCGGCCAGCACTGCCAGGCCCGCCGCCCACCATGGCCACCGCAGCCGCACCGCGGCCAGCACCGTCACCACGACGTAAGCCATGAAGGCAAACCCATGCAGTGGACCGAACACGCGGACGCCGACCGGGGTCGGGTCGGCGGCGTGGTACTTGAAGTACATACCGATCAGCAGCCCGGCCCAGGTCAATGCTTCGATGAAGGCGACGGTGGCAAATACACGGCCCATCGGGCGCATCGGAAGAGGAGCGTTCAAATCAGACTCGGCTCGGCACGGACAGAATGCCCATGATAGCCGCGAACTGCGAATGCGACCCGTTTGCAGAACCACCGCAACGAAAACGGGCGCACGCAACGCGCACGCCCGCATCCTTCAGACGAACATGCCGCCGGACGCCTCCACCCGCTGTGCATTGATCCAGCCGGTGCTCGGCGACAACAGCGCCGCCGCTACCGGGCCGATGTCCTCCGGCTGACCGGCACGCCCCAACGCCGTGATCGAGGCAACCATGCCGTTGACGTGTTCGTCGTCGCGCACCCGACCGCCGCCGAAGTCGGTGGCGATCGCGCCCGGTGCCAGCGTGTTGGCGCTGATGCCACGCGCGCCCAGCTCCTTGGCCAGGTAGCGGGTGAACACCTCGATGCCGCCCTTCATCATCGCGTAGGCCGAACTGCCCGGCAGCGAGAAGCGCGCCAATCCGCTGGAGACATTGAGGATGCGCCCGCCATCGGCGATCAACGGCAGCAGCGCCTGGGTCAGGAAGTACGGCCCCTTCAGGTGTACCGCCACCGCGTGGTCGAACTGTTCCGGCGTGGTGTCGGCGATGCTCGCATACAGACCTTCGCCGGCATTGTTGAGCAGGCCCTGCAGATGGCGGGCGCCGAGGGTCTGCAGGGTCTGCCGCACCTGGTCGGCGAACGCGCCAAAGCTGCCGCTGTCGGCCACATCCAGCGGCAAGGCCACCGCGCGCCGGCCCAGCGCCTCGATCTGCGCCACCACCTGCTGCGCGGCATCGGCCTGGTTGCGGTAGGTCAACACGATGTCCGCGCCGTCGGCGGCCAGGGCCAGGGCGGCATTGCGGCCCAGGCCACGGCTACCGCCGGTGATGAGGACGATACGGGGCGAGCTGCTCATGTGGATTCTCCAGCGTTGGGGGTGGGTACAGCCTATTGATCTTGCAGGGCCACATAAATCACGCGATCCTGATTTGACTGTTCAATATTGGATAACAATCCATGGACCGCCTCGACCAGCTGCGCAGCTTCCTGCGCGTCGCCGAACTCGGCTCGTTCACCGGCGCCGCCGACAGCCTCGGCCTGCCCAAGGCCAGCGTGTCGCTGGCGGTGCAGCGGCTGGAGGCCGAGGTGGGCGTGCAGCTGCTGCACCGGACCACCCGCCGCGTCCAGCTCAGCGCCGACGGCGCGCAGTTCCAGCAGCGCGCCCGCGACCTGCTCGACGACATGGAAGAGCTGCAGGGCATGTTCCGCCGCGACACCAGCCAGCTCAAAGGGCGGCTGCGGGTGGACATGTCCAGCGGCCTGGCCCGGCAGCTGGTGATCCCGCACCTGCCCGGTTTCCTGGCCCTGCATCCCGGCCTGGAGATCGAACTGAGCGGCACCGACCGCCGCGTCGATCTGGTCCGCGAGGGCTTCGACTGCGTGCTGCGGGTGGGCAGCCTGGACGACAACACGCTCGTCGCCCGCCCGCTGGGCCTGATGCGGATCGTCAACTGCGCCAGCCCGGCGTATCTGGCCACGCACGGCACCCCACGCGAACTGGCAGACCTGGCCGATCACGCCTTGATCCACTACGTCGGCACGCTCGGCCAACGCTCGCCGGGCTTCGAGTATCCCGACGGTGCCGGCTACCGGAACCTGCCGATGCGCGGTCCGATCACCGTCAACAGCGGCGAGGGCTACAGCGCCGCCGCGCTGGCCGGGCTGGGCATCATCCAGGTGCCACGTCTCGGGGTGCGCCAGGCGCTGGCCGCCGGCACACTGGTGGAAGTGCTGCCGCAGCTGGCCGCCGAGCCGATGCCGGTGACGTTGCTGTACGCGCAGCGCCGCCACTTGCCACAACGGGTGACTGCATTCATGGACTGGGTGGCCGGGGTGATCCAGCCGGAACTGTCGCGGGAGGACTAGCGCAACGGCGGACGGGCGTGAACATTCATGCACGATAGAATGCACGTTTGTACGCATTATCGCGCACGTTTCCGTATACTCAGTCCTCTGCGCAACGAACGATGCCCGTTTTCGCCGGTTTGAACAATCTTCCCTGCACGTTTCATTTCCCGCGAGTCGTTCCATGACCCCCGAAGCCCTGCCCGGCGAACGCCAACAGACCATCCTGCGCCTGCTGCGCGAACAAGGCCGCGTGTTCTCCGCGCCGCTGGCCGTGCAGATGGGCGTGTCGGAAGACTCGATCCGCCGCGACCTGCGTGATCTGGCCAGCCAGGGCCTGTGTCGCAAGGTGTACGGCGGCGCCCTGCCCGCCGCACCGGCGTTCCCGCCACTGGCCGACCGCCATGCCCAGCAACGCGAACAGAAGCAGGCCCTCGCGCGTGCCGCCGCCGCGCATGTCCGCCCGGGCGAGCTGGTGCTGCTCGACGCCGGTTCCACCAACAGCGCCATCGCCGCCTGCCTGCCCGACCAGCACGGCATCCGGGTGATCACCAACGCACCGGATATCGCGGTGCTGCTGATGGCACGCAACGGTATTGAGG
>NZ_JBFULO010000429.1:0-3202 GCF_054049855.1 Stenotrophomonas sp. P5_B8
CGAACATGCCGACCGAAAAAACCGCGTCGAAGGTTTCTTCGACGTCGTGGTAATCCTGCAGCCGGATCTCGATCGGCAACCCGGCGCACAGCTGGCGTGCGTAGTCGGCCTGCTCCTGGGAAATGGTGACGCCCACGCCGGACACGCCGTAGCGTTCGGCGGCGTACTTCAGGGCTTCGCCCCAACCGCAGCCGATATCGAGCACGTGCTGGCCCGGGCGCAGCCCGAGCTTGCGGCAGATCAGGTCGAGCTTGGCTTCCTGCGCCGCATCCAGGTCCGTCGCATCGCGCCAATAGCCACAGCTGTAGACCAGGCGGCGGCCAAGCATCGCTTCATAGAGGTCGTTGCCGAGGTCATAGTGGCGCTTGCCAACCTCGAAGCTGCCATTGCCGGCCTGCAGGTTGAACAGACGCGCCTTGAGCGCGTCGGCGACTTCGCGCCAGCCGTGCACGCGATCGTCCAGGTGTGCCTGCATCAGGTGATACAGGAAGTCGTCCAGCGCGGCGGCGTCCCACTGGCCGTCCATGTAGCTCTCGCCCAGGCCGAGTGAGCCGTGGGCCATGACCCGCGTGTAGAACTGCGGGTCATGGACGTGGATGTCATGCGGCCGGTCACCGTCGACGGTGATTCCCGCGTCGTGCAGCAACAGCGTCACTCGTCGTTGCAGTCCCGCGTCCACGTCGCCTCCGTCGATCAGCCCTGGGCAAACAATCCCGCATACGCCGCACCGACATGCGGCGCCAGTACGTTGGCCGGCACATCCACGGTCTGGGTGCCATCCGAATACGGCCCCACCTGGTAGGGCGGGAACACGAAGCGTACCGCGCTGATCTTGCCATCGGTGCCGGTCAGCGGCTGGAACTGGCTGAAGTTCTCCGCGCTCGGCTCGGTGCCGTCGGCGATCATCCGGCTGGCGCTGCGCAGCGATTCCTGCAGTTGGCCCGGCTCCATGTCTTCGCTGCTCAAGCGGGTGGCCACGCGCTCGCGCAGCTGGTCACCGATGTAATCGCTGACCGCCTTCCAGCCCTTGGCATCTGCCACCAGCTTGTCGGCGGTGAGCATCTGCTGCTGTTCGGGCAGCCACACGAAGCGCGCCACCAGCGGCTCGCCATGGGCACCGCCGGTGTAGCGGCTGCCATCGGCGCTCACCACCACCAGTTGCGGGGTTTCCAGCACTTTTTCGAAGCTCAGCGACAGCTCGTAGGGCATGGTCGGCTTGTCGTTGCCCAGACCATCGACGGCCTGCTGCAACTCGCCGCGCGCGGCAGTGGCGTAATCGGCCAAGGCCTTGGCCAGGCCCGGGTACTTGGCGATATCGGTCGGGTAGCTGATCCCGATGACGGCCTGCGGCGTGTTTTCGATCACGTCGCGCAGCTCAACCGGCGCTGCGGCGACAGGCGTTTCAATGTTCGCCGGCTGCGTGGCGGTCGCGCCATCGGCCGGTGCCGTGGCGGTGTCGCCCGCGTCGCGCTTGCAACCCGCCACCAGCACCAGGCCCACGGCCATGGCCAACGCGCTGGCGCGCAGCGCGCGACGGTTTACTACGATGTTCATTGCAATCCCCTTGTTGAAACCCAGCATCATGGTGTGTCGTCCCTGAAGCGAGACCGCCCGCGGTCAACCGGCGAGCAGGTCGTCGTATTCCTCGTGTCGTTGCATGAAGGCTTCGGCGTAGGCACACGCCGGCACCACTTTGTATTTGTGTTCGCGCGCATAGCGTAGCGCCACCTTGGTCAACTCCCCGGCAATACCGCGCCCGGCGATCGGCTCAGGCACCTCGGTGTGGGTGATGACCATCCGCTTCTGTCGTTTCAGCGACGTGATCTGGTAGTCCAGCAGCGCCAGGTGCCCCTGGATCCGGGCCTGGAAACGGTGGTTGGCCAGATCGTGCTCCACCTCGTACGCCAATCCGGGCGGGGTGACCGAAGCCATGGGCGGTGTCTCCTGCGGCAACTGACGCGATAGTGCGCAGCGTAGCGCCATGATCGCGTGAAGCCTGAACAGGGGCAAGCAGCGACGCTGAGCGTCACTTCCGGACCCCGTGCCCTTCCCGGGCAGGACGGGGGCACCGGCGCCTTGCCACGCGGCCGGTCATCGCCATGCCGCCATCAAAGCGCGGTGCTGGGCGCCGCTAAAGTCTCGTTGGTTCAAGCCGATACCGGTAGCGGACAGGGCGTGAAAGCTGGCACGAGTTTTGCGACACCTGCCTGCCCGAATCCGTTTTACCAGGAGGTCCTCATGGACAACGCACCTACCTCCCCGGCCCCGGCCGACGCCGACAGCTCGCTGCTGGAAGGCCTGTTCCAGCTGGCCGTGAACGGCCAAACCAACGGCTGGGAATTCGATCAGATCGACAACGAGGTCTACGCCCGCCTGCTCAGCGCGTACGGCACCGACGGCAAGAAAGTAGCGTAACGCGTCGTTTGCAGGGGGCACGACCCACGGTCGTGCCCTTCCGCCGGCTGCTGCCGGCGTTCCTGGACCCGGCAGGTGCCGACCGTGGATCGGTACGTCTGCATCCCGGCATCACCCCAGCGGACGGAAGCTCGGGTTGCTCAGCTCGCGCAGGAAGTGCTCGAAAATCGCCGGGCGCATCGCCAGCATGAAGATCACCCCGAACGCGGCACCGGCCAGGTGCGCGCTGTGGTTGATGCGGTCGCCGCCACGGCGATCCATCCAGATGCTGTAGCCCACATAGAACGCCGCGTAGATGATCGCCGGCGCCGGGATGAAGAACACGAAGATCACGCTCCACGGGCTGAGCAGGATGAAGGCGAACAACACCGCCGACACCGCGCCCGACGCGCCCAGGCTGAGGTAGTTCGGGTTCTTCTGGTTCTTCAGGTAGCTGGGCAGGATCGACATCACCAGCGCGCCGAGATAGAACGCCGGATAGGTCAGGTAGCTGCCGGTCAGCTGGATCATCACCGACTCGATCTGGCCGCCGAAGAAGAACAGCGTGATCATGTTGAACGCCAGGTGCGCCAGGTCCGCGTGGATGAACCCGTAGGTCACCAGGCGGTCGTACTGGCGGTGGCGGTCCACCGCCGGCGGCCACAGGATCAGGCGGTCGCCGAGCTTGCGGTTCTTGAACGCCATCCACGACACGATGACGGTGATGGCGATCAGCAGCAGGTTGACGGGGGTCATGTCAGGGCTCAGGCCGTACGGTAGTTGTCGACCATACGATAGCGCCTGGCAT
>NZ_JBFULO010000430.1:0-3171 GCF_054049855.1 Stenotrophomonas sp. P5_B8
GAGGCGCATGGAGGCGGCGACGGAGCCTCCAGGGATGGATTCACGGCGTGTCCCGCAACCCCACCCCTACCGGCCCAGCTCGGGGCAAGCGGACATGGGGGCGAACTTGACCATCGCTCCGCGCTCTTGATCAAGAAATCAACAATAAATCCAACAAGTTGCCGTATTCATTGAATGTGGGATCTTGAAAGCCGTTGTGGCGCTGTTAAACTCGCCGCGTCAACCCCTTTCCTGGATGCATCCCATGCTGCGTATCGCACTGGCCGCCGTGCTCGGCCTGGCCCTGGTCCCCACCGCCTACGCAGCCGTGGATTGCTCGGCGCATGCCATCAGCGCCTCGCCGCTGCCGCTGCCGGCCACCGCCGTTGCGCCGGTTGCCGAAGAGCTCTACATCCGCAACGTCCAGCTCGGCATGCCCGCTGGCGTGCTCACCTCCAATTTCGACCAGCAGCAGTCGCTGGACCGCGTCCTGCAGCGCCTGCGCATCGATGGCTGCCAGAACATCGCCAAGGCCATGCCCGGCGCACCGGCGATCAAGGCCAACGATCCGGCCGCGTACAAGCCGGCCACCGAGTTCGACAACACCCCCTGGCGCTTTGACATGAGCCAGAACGGCAAGCGCATGACCGCCGAGGAATTCGACGCCTGGATGAAGGCGCGCGGCGTGCGCGTGGTCAAGGCGCGGCCGGTGCCGGCCGCCGCCCCGGCCGCCGCGGAAGCACCGGCTGACACCAAGCCGGGCGAGAAGAAGTAGGCCGCGCGCTGCGCGGAGCACGATGAGCACACGCCGGCCCCCTGCCGCGCCAGCCGCTCGACCACGCCGTCCCGAGCGGCGTGCGTCATCGACCAGCCCCGCGCGCAGCGACGGCGCACCCCGCCATGGCCTGGCGCGCGTGCTGTCCAAGGCCGGGCTGTGTTCGCGCACTGAAGCGGCGCGGTGGATTGCCGCCGGCCGCGTCACCGTCGATGGCCGTGTCATCAACAAACCCGAATTCCCCATCGTCGACGGTCGCCACCACGTGCGCGTCGACGGTCAGCCGCTGGACGCGCCGCGGCGCATCCACCTGATGCTCAACAAGCCGCGCGGCCTGGTCACCACCGCCCAGGACGAGCAGGGCCGCGACACCGTCTACCGCTGCTTCGATGACGCCGGGTTGCCGTGGATCGCCCCGGTCGGGCGGCTGGACAAGGCCAGCGAAGGCCTGTTGTTGTTCAGCAACGACCCGCAGTGGGCCGCACGACTGACCGACCCGGCCACCGGCCCGGACAAGACCTACCACGTGCAGATCGACGCCATCCCCGATGCCGCGCAGCTGCAGGCGCTGTGCACCGGTGTGGAGGACGAAGGCGAACTGCTGCGCGCGCGACGCGCCACCTTGCTGCGCAGTGGCGACAAGACCGCGTGGCTGGAAGTGGTGCTCGAAGAAGGCCGCAACCGCCATATCCGGCGCCTGCTGGCCGCGTTGGATATCAACGTGCTGCGCCTGGTGCGCGTGGCCATTGGGCACCTGCCGATGGGCGCGCTGGGCAAGGGTGCCTGGCGTGAACTGAGCCAGCGCGACCTGGATTTGCTGTATGCCGCGGCCGATGGCGCCGTGGCGCCGCCGTGACGCCGTGGCCTGCCCGTGCGCGGCAGGCCGACCGAACCAGGCAATGGATGGCCGCGTACCCGACGTTTCATTCACCCCCGGGAGATTCCCCCATGCATGCCAACCTGCTCAATCGCCCCCTGTTCCGCAGCGCCTGCCTGCTGCTGCCCGCCGTGCTGCTCACCGCGTGTGGGGGCCACAAACAGGCCGCCAAGGCCGAGGCCCCGGTGACCGACAAGGTGGTGGAAGTCAAAACGCCCGAGCTGGACGGCCGCGGCAGCTACCGCTTCATGATGAGCGACGGCGACAAGAAGATGTCCGCCGATGAGTTCGACGCCTGGATGAAGGCCAACGGCATCCGCGTGGCCAAGGGCAACGGCCAGGACAGGCCGGTCGCCGCACCGGTGGTGGTGGCCAGCAAGGAAACGGCCAAGGACAAGAAGAAAAAGAAGAAGTAAGCGGCTGACGCCGGCCGTGGGTCGGCGAGGGCACACAGGCGTGCCCTCGCCAGATGTTCATGATGCCGCTGCGGAGAGCCGCCACCCATGGGGTGGCGCTACCCGGTTTGCGCGTGTCAGTGCTTGATCACGCCCAGCTCGAGGCCAATGCGGGTGAACGCATCGATCGCCCGGTCCAGGTGGGCACGCGTATGCGCGGCGCTGATCTGGGTACGGATGCGCGCCTGGCCCTTGGGCACGACCGGGAAGAAGAAGCCGATCGCGTAGATGCCTTCTTCCAGCAGGCGCTCGGCGAACTTCTGCGCCAGCGGGGCGTCGTACAGCATCACCGGGCTGATCGGGTGCACGCCCGGCTTCACGTCGAAACCGGCGGCGGTCATCTTCTGGCGGAAATAGGCGGTGTTGTCGGCCAGCGTGCTGCGCAGGTCGTCGGCGGCGGCCAGCATCTCGAAGGCCTTGATGCCGGCGGCGACCACGTGCGGTGGCAGCGAGTTGGAGAACAGGTACGGGCGCGAGCGCTGGCGCAGCAGTTCGACCACTTCGGCGCTGGCGCAGGTGAACCCACCCAGCGCGCCGCCCATGGCCTTGCCCAGGGTGCCGGTGATGATGTCGATCTTCTCCAGCACGCCCTTGACCTCGGCCGAGCCGCGGCCGGTGGCACCGAGGAAGCCGGTGGCATGGCATTCGTCGATGTGCACCAGCGCGTTGTACTTCCTGGCCAGCGCGGTGATCTCATCCAGCGGGGCGATGAAGCCGTCCATGGAGAACACGCCGTCGGTGGTGATCAGCTTGGTTCTGCAGCCGGCGGCATCGGCAGCCTGCAGCTGGGCTTCCAAGTCGGCCATGTCGCAGTTGGCGTAGCGGAAGCGCTTGGCCTTGCACAGGCGCACGCCGTCGATGATCGAGGCATGGTTCAGCGCGTCGGAGATGATCGCGTCGTTCTCGCCGAGCAGCGGCTCGAACAGGCCGCCGTTGGCGTCGAAGCAGGCCGCGTACAGGATGGTGTCCTGCTTGCCGAAGAACGTGGCGATCTGCTTTTCCAGCTGCTTGTGCAGGTCCTGGGTGCCGCAGATGAAGCGCACCGAAGCCATGCCGAAGCCGTGGCTGTCCAGCGCGTCCTTGGC
>NZ_JBFULO010000431.1:0-3167 GCF_054049855.1 Stenotrophomonas sp. P5_B8
CTGCAGCGGTGCGTCCAGGCTGGTGTCGGCGAGGGCGAAGCGGGCGTTGGTGCCACCGATGTCGGCAACCAGGACCGGTTGGTTCTGCAGCGTCATGCGTTGCCGTCCTTGCGGTCGGCATCCACTTCGACAGGCAGGAAACCGGCGGCCTCGGCCGGGCCCCATTCGCCGGCCGGGTAGGGCTGCAGCGGCAGGTTGGCGGCCTTCCAGGCATCGCTGACGCTGTCGATCCACGCCCACGCGGCACGCACTTCGTCATCGCGCACGAACAGCGCATGGTTGCCGTTGAAAGCGTCCAGGAACAGGCGTTCGTAGGCGATGCGGCGATGCAGGCCGGTGGGGACGGACAGTTCCAGTTCCAGCGGATGCAGTTCCAGCGCGCCCCATTCCGGGCCGGCCAGCGAGCTCATCAGGCCCAGCTCGATGTTCTCCTGCGGCTGCAGCTGGAAGACGATGCGGTTGGGGGTGGCGTTGCGACGGTGCGGACGCTCGAACAGCCAGTGGGTGACCGGCTTGAGCGTGACCACCACGCGGGTGGTGCGCTCGGCCAGGCGCTTGYCGGTGACCAGGTGGAACGGCACGCCGGACCAGCGCCAGTTGTCGATGTGCGCGGTGACCCCGGCGAAGGTTTCCACGTCGCTGCCTTCCGGCGGCTGGTAGGCCTGGGCCGGCTGGCCGTTGATGGTGCCGGCGGTGTAGCGGCCGCGGACGCTGTCACGGGCGGCGTGCTTGGCATCGAGCGGGCGCAGGGCGCGCAGCACCTTGACCTTCTCGTCGCGGATGCGGTCGGCTTCCAGCGAGGCTGGCGGCTCCATCGCCACCAGGCACAGCAGCTGCAGGATGTGGCTCTGGACCATGTCGCGCAGCGCGCCGGAGCGGGCGTAGTAGGCATCGCGGCCATCCACGCCTTCGCTCTCGGCAACCAGGATGTGCACCGATTCGATGTAGTTGCGGTTCCATACCGCTTCCAGCAGCGTGTTGCCGAAGCGCAGCGCGATCAGGTTCTGCACCGCCGCCTTGCCCAGGTAGTGGTCCAGGCGGAACACGCGGTCTTCGTCGATCCACTGGCCGATGGTGGAGATGATCTCCTCGGCGCTGGCGCTGTCGCTGCCGATCGGCTTTTCCAGCATCAACCGGTGCGGCGCGGCCAGGGCGCCGCCCTTGGCCAGGCCTTCGCAGGTGGAGATGTACAGGCCCGGCGGGATGGCCAGGTAGCTCACGCAGTGACGGTCGACCAGGTCGCTGACCGACTCGGCCACCGAGTCCGGGTTGCGCAGGTCCACCGAGCGGTAGTCGATGCGCATCAGCAGCGAGTGGATGTCTTCCTGGCTGGCCATCGGCATGGCCTGCTGCAGCCGCGGCCGCAGGATTTCGCGGAATCCGTCGGTATCGTGCGGGGACAGGGCCAGCGCACGGATCTTGAAATCTTCCGCCAGCAGGCCGTCGCCCAGCAGGCGCAACAGGGAGGGGAACAGGTAGCGCTGGGCCAAGTCGCCAGTGGCGCCGAACAGGAAGAGGGTGTCGTGCATCGCTCGAGTTTCAGATCCGGGTGACATCGTTGTCAATCGCTTCTCGTCTATGTTCTCGGGGGTCTCGCCGGGCGTGATGTCCGATGTTGCAGAGGCAACATGAACAGGCACGCGCCTGCGCATCATGGGGCATGTTGCGGGCGGATCGGGCGACTGTGGGCTCGCCGATGCGTCGCGGTCATGACCGACCAACGGATACTGCCACGTGAAAACGTTTACATGGCAGAATGAGCAGACTGTATTCGATTGCAGTGGTCGCCGTCATGCGGCACCACGCCATCGACCTGCCATCGGGAGGGCCGAGGGCAGTTCCGCACAACAGCCCGGCAGCGGGCGGACTGGAATGGGTGATATGGCAAAAGTGCAGTTGCAGGGCGTGCGCAAGGTCTACGACAACGGCCAGGTGGCCGTTCAGGGCGCGACCTTCGAAGTGGCCGATGGGGAATTGATGGTGCTGGTCGGGCCGTCCGGCTGTGGCAAGTCGACCTTGCTGCGCATGGTCGCCGGGCTGGAGGAGATCAGCGGCGGCACGCTGACGATCGGCGACCGCGTGGTCAACGACGTGGCGCCCAAGGACCGCGACATCGCCAYGGTGTTCCAGAGCTATGCGCTGTACCCGCACATGACCGTGGCCGAAAACCTGGCCTTCGGCCTGAAGCTGCGCGGCCACGACAAGGCCACGATCAGCAAGCGCGTCAACGAGGCGGCCGAAACGCTGGGCCTGACCGACATGCTCGACAAGCTGCCCAAGGCGATGTCCGGCGGCCAGCGCCAGCGCGTGGCGCTGGGTCGCGCGCTGGTGCGCGAGCCGGCGGTGTTCCTGCTGGATGAGCCGCTGTCCAACCTCGACGCCAAGCTGCGCCACAGCGTGCGCACGGAAATCGCGCAGCTGCATCGCAAGCTGGGCACCACCATGATCTATGTGACCCACGACCAGGTCGAGGCGATGACGCTCGGCCAGCGCATCGTGGTGCTCAAGGACGGCGTCATCCAGCAGATCGATACGCCGATGGCGCTGTACGACCGTCCGGCCAACCTGTTCGTGGCCGGCTTCCTCGGCAGCCCGGCGATGAACGTGCTGCGCGGGACGCTGCAGCGCACCGACAGCGGCATCGTGGTGCAGGAAGCGCAGCTGACCGCGCCGCTGGGGCAGGCAACGGTGGATCCGGCCTGGATCGGCAGGACGCTTGCGGTGGGCGTGCGACCGGAGCACCTGCAGCCGGCCGCGGCCGAGGATGCGACGGGCTTCGAGGCGACCATCGACGGCATCGAGCCGGTCGGCAACGAGATCTTCGTCAACATGACCAGTGGCGGCCAGGCGCTGGTGATGCGCGTGGCGCCGCAGGCGTTGCCGCAGGTCGGCGAGAGCATCCGCGTGGCGATCCACCCGAAGGGGCTGCATTTCTTCGATGCGGACACCGGCGAACGCTTGAACGCCGACTGAGGGTGCGGGCGGGTTGGCGGGGGTGCCGGCCAGCGGCCGGCAGGGCACGCGTGGCTGCTGGGTTCATGAGGTTGCCGGCCAGCGGCCGGCAGGGCACGCGTGGCTGCCGGGTCATGAGGTTGCCGGCCAGCGGCCGGCAGGGCACGCGTGGCTGCCGGGTTCATGAGGTTGCCGGCCAGCGGCCGGCACTACGG
>NZ_JBFULO010000432.1:0-3162 GCF_054049855.1 Stenotrophomonas sp. P5_B8
GCGTGACGCTGCCGYTGTTCGGGATCCACAAGCCTGCCCCGGCGGCAGCCACCCCGTAACCGCATCTGGCCCGGTGGTGCCGGCCGGTGGGCCGGTCCTCGACCTCCAACGGTGCGTGGAGCCGGCCAACGGCCGGCACTACCTGTGCACGTGCCAACCAACGGTAGTCACCCACGCGATCCACCTGGAAAGGCGCCCCCTGCGTCAGAGGGAGGCGCCGAAGGCGCGGGGGTCTGGGTGGTGGTGAGACGGGGCTCGCGGTTTGCGCAGCAAAGCGGGGCGCGACAGCGCGAAGGGGGCCGCGAAAGGCCCTTGCTTGTGGGGGCCTTTCGCGGCACCCTTCACGCTTCCGTACGCAAGCGTATCGACATGTCGCCAGCCGCCGAATCCTCCGCCTATCCCCATCTGTTCACTCCGCTGGACCTTGGCTTCACCCAGCTGCGCAACCGCATCCTGATGGGGTCGATGCACACCGGCCTGGAAGACCGCGCGCGTGATTTCCCGCGCCTGGCCGCGTACTTCGCCGAGCGTGCCGCCGGCGGCGTGGGGCTGATCGTCACCGGTGGCTTCGCACCGAACGTGGTCGGCTGGCTCAAGCCGTTCGGCGGCAAGCTGTCCTGGCCGTGGGAAGTGCGTCCGCACCGCCAGGTGACCGCTGCGGTGCACGACAACGGCGGCAAGATCTGCCTGCAGCTGCTGCACGCCGGGCGCTACGCCTACCACCCCCTCTCGGTGGCCCCCAGCAAGCTGAAGGCGCCGATCAACCCGTTCACCCCGCGTGCGCTGTCCTCGCGCGGGGTGGAGCGTCACATCGCCGATTACGCGCGCAGCGCGCGGCTGGCGCGCGAGGCCGGCTACGACGGCGTTGAAGTGATGGGCTCGGAAGGCTATCTGATCAACGAATTCATCGCCCCGCGCACCAACACGCGCGCTGACCGCTGGGGCGGCGACGCCAGCCAGCGCATGCGCTTCGCCGTCGAGATCGTGCGCCGCATCCGCGAGGCCTGCGGCCCGGACTTCATCATCATCTACCGGCTGTCGCTGGTGGACCTGGTCGAGGACGGCAGCAACTGGGACGAGATCGTGCAGCAGGCCAAGGCGATCGAAGCCGCCGGCGCCACATTGATCAATTCCGGCATCGGCTGGCACGAAGCGCGCATCCCCACCATCGCCACGTCGGTGCCGCGCGCGGCCTTTGCCGGTGTGACCGCCAAGCTCAAGCCGCACGTGCAGGTGCCGGTGATCGCCACCAACCGCATCAACATGCCCGAGGTGGCCGAGCGCATCCTGGCGGGCGGCGGCGCGGACATGGTGTCGCTGGCGCGACCGCTGCTGGCCGACCCGGAATGGGCCAACAAGGCGCGCGCCGGCCGCCCGGACGCGATCAACACCTGCATCGCCTGCAACCAGGCCTGCCTGGACCATGTGTTCGAGAACAAGACCGCCAGCTGCCTGGTCAATCCGCGCGCCGTGCACGAGACCGAGCTGGTCTACCGCCCGGTGACCACGTCCAAGCGCGTGGCGGTGGTCGGCGCCGGCCCGGCCGGGCTGGCCTGCGCCACCGTGGCCGCCGAGCGCGGTCATGCGGTCACCCTGTTCGATGCCGGCACCGAGATCGGCGGTCAGTTCAACGTGGCCAAGCGCATTCCGGGCAAGGAAGAATTCCACGAGACCCTGCGTTACTTCCGCCACAAGCTCGACGAGACCGGCGTGGCCGTGAAGCTTGAAACGGTCGCCGACGTGGCCCTGCTCGCCGGCTTCGACGAGGTGGTGGTCGCCACCGGGATCACCCCGCGCCGGGTCGACTTCCCCGGCGCCGACCACCCCAAGGTGATCAACTACCTGGACGTGCTGCTCGGCCGGGTCGAGGCCGGGGCGCAGGTGGCGATCATCGGCGCTGGCGGCATTGGCTTCGATGTCGGCGAGTTCCTGGTCCATGACGGCCCGTCCAGCGCACTGGACCCGGCCCGCTGGATGGCCGAATGGGGCGTGGATGCGACCTTCGAAGGTCGCGGCGCACTGGCCAAGGCCGTCCCCGAAGCGCCCGCGCGCAAGGTCTGGCTGTTGCAGCGCAGCCCAGGCAAACCCGGCGCGCGGCTGGGCAAGACCACCGGCTGGATCCATCGCGCCACGCTCAAGGCCAAGGGCGTGAAAATGCTCGGCGGCGTGGAATACCTGGGCGTGGACGACGCCGGCCTGCACGTCCGCATCGAAGGCCAGGAACAGACGCTGCCGGTCGATCATGTGGTGGTCTGCGCCGGCCAGGAACCGCGCCGCGATCTGCATGCCGCATTGCTGGCCGCCGGCATCAACGCACACCTGATCGGCGGCGCGGATGTGGCTGCCGAACTGGACGCCAAGCGCGCCATCCACCAGGGCAGCCACCTCGCGGCCGGGCTCTGAACACGGTCAATCGCGACCTGAATAGGGGCCCGTGAGCGCAATTCGGGCCCCGCTTCGAACCTGAATGTCAAGCCGCTGAGTTCAGGATGCATTGGGAAATGGCCCCCTATCGTGCGCCAACTTTCCCGCTCACCACCCAGTTCGAGTGAGCGCGCGGACCCCACGTCTTGTTCGGGTCCGCTCCCGGGCGGCCCCGATGGCCGCCTCCCCATGACGCCAAGTCGTACCCTCGCCCCGTCCGCATGATCGGATGGACAGCCAGGTGCGGCCCACACGGAGCAAGGAGATTTATGAAACTGGCCTGGATTCTCTGGCTGTCACAGTTGTTGCCGCAGCCTGCCGCCGATTCGTTGTGCCTGAGCACGACCGTCTACCTCGAAGCGCGTGACCAGACCCTGCGCGGCCAGCAAGCCGTCGCGGAGGTGGCCCTGCGCCGCCTGGACAGCGGGCTGTGGGGCGACTCGATGTGCAAGGTGGTCACCGCGCGCAAGCAGTTCGCCCCGACCATCGTCGCCCCCGGCACCCAGCTGGGCAACGCCGACGCCTGGCAGGAAGCGATGACCGTGGCCTTCGATGCCGAGCGCAATTGGGCCCTGCCGGTCGGTGAGCGCAAGGAGATCGTGCCCGGGGCGAGCCACTTCGCCGCACTGTCGATCGCCAACCCGAGCTGGCGCAACGCCTACCAGGTGGCCACGATCGGCGACCACACCTTCTACCGCGTGCAGAAACTCAAGCCGCGCGCGTCGTAACGTTCTGTTA
>NZ_JBFULO010000433.1:0-3137 GCF_054049855.1 Stenotrophomonas sp. P5_B8
CAGGTAATCCTGTGCCGGCGCCACGAACGCCACCTTGGGCGTGTGCTGGCGGGTGGCGGCCTGGTCGATGCTGTCGATCAGGCCCATGCGCACCGCACCGTGCGCGCGGATCGCTTCGAAGCGGGCCAGCGCCGCGCTGTCTTCGTTGATCGCCGGCTGCAGCTCGGTGCCGGTGTAGCCCAGGTCGGCGGCGTTGAGGAAGAGGGTCGGAATGCCGGCGGTGATCATCGTCACCGGGAAGCTGCCCACGCCGGGCACGTCCAGGGTGTCGACGAGGTTGCCGGTGGGGAACATTGCCCCGCCGTCGCCATCGTCGGAGGGATCCAGGAACTCCAGTTGGATCTCCGCCGCCGGGAAGGTCACACCATCCAGCTCGAAATCGCCGGTTTCCTGCACCTGCCCATCGACGATCGGCACGTGCGCCAGAATGGTCTTGCCGATGTTGGCCTGCCAGATCCGCACCGTGCAGGTGCCGTTGTGCGGGATGCGCGCCGGATCGATGAAGCCGTTACTGATCGCGAACGGGCCGACGGCCGTACTGAGGTTGCCGCAGTTGCCGCTCCAGTCGACGAGCGCGGTCTCGATCGCGACCTGGCCGTACAGATAGTCCACGTCATGATCCGGCACCGATGCGGCGGCGATGATCACGCACTTGCTGGTGCTCGACGTCGCCCCGCCCATGCCGTCGGTGTGCTTGCCGTAGGGATCGGGCGAACCGATCACGCGCATCAGCAGGGCATCGCGGGCCGGGCCTGGCACCTGCGCAGCGGCAGGCAGGTCGGTCAGCGTGAAGAACACACCCTTGCTGGTACCACCGCGCATGTAGGTGGCGGGAATGCGGAGCTGGGGGAGAAACGCCATATCGAAGTCCTGATGGAAAGACGGCCCGGTGCAGGGCCGTGGTGATGCGGGTGGAATCAGGCGACCTGCGCCGATTCCAGGAAGTCCTGGGCGAACCGCTGCAGCACGCCGCCAGCCTCGTAGATCGACACCTCCTCGGCGGTATCCAGCCGGCAGGTGACCGGCACCCGCAGCTGTTCACCGTCGCGGCGGTGGATGACCAGGGTCAGCTCGGCGCGCGGCACGCGATCGCCGAGCACGTCGAAGGTTTCGGTGCCATCGATGCCCAGTGTCCTGCGGTTGACGCCTTCCTTGAACTCCAGCGGCAGCACGCCCATGCCGATCAGGTTGGTACGGTGGATGCGCTCGAAGCCTTCGGCCGCGATCGCCTCCACGCCGGCCAGCCGCACGCCCTTGGCGGCCCAGTCGCGCGAGCTGCCCTGGCCGTAGTCGGCACCGGCGATGATGATCAGCGGCTGCTTGCGCGACATGTAGGTTTCGATGGCTTCCCACATGCGGGTGACCTGGCCCTCCGGCTCCACGCGCGCCAGCGAGCCCTGCGTGACCTGGCCGTCGATCACGGCCATTTCATTGATCAGCTTCGGGTTGGCGAAGGTGGCACGCTGCGCGGTGAGGTGATCGCCACGGTGGGTCGCGTAGGAATTGAAGTCTTCCTCGGGCAGGCCCATCTTCGCCAGGTACTCACCGGCCGCGCTGCTGGCCATGATCGCGTTCGACGGTGACAGGTGATCGGTAGTGATGTTGTCGCCGAGCACCGCCAGCGGGCGCATGCCGGTCAGGCTGCGCGCACCGGCCAGCGCGCCTTCCCAGTACGGCGGGCGGCGGATGTAGGTGCTCTGCGGGCGCCAGTCGTACAGCGGGCTGATCGGTGCGCCATGTTCCACCTTGAAGGTGAACATCGGGTCGTAGACCTTGCGGAATTGCTCGGGCTTGACGCTGGCCTTGACCACCGCGTCGATCTCGGCATCGCTCGGCCACAGGTCCTTCAGCGTGATCGGGTTGCCGTCGGCGTCATGGCCGAGCGCGTCCTTCTCGATATCGAAGCGCACCGTACCGGCAATGGCATAGGCGACCACCAGCGGCGGCGAAGCCAGGAAGGCCTGCTTGGCATACGGGTGGATGCGGCCGTCGAAGTTGCGGTTGCCCGAGAGCACGGCGGTGGCATACAGGTCGCGGTCGATCACTTCCTGCTGGATCTTCGGGTCCAACGCGCCACTCATGCCGTTGCAGGTGGTGCAGGCAAAGGCGACGATGCCAAAGCCCATCTGCTCCAGTTCGGTCAGCAGGCCGGCCTCTTCCAGATACAGCTGCACCGCCTTGGAGCCGGGCGCCAGCGAGCTCTTCACCCACGGCTTGCGGGTCAGGCCGGCGCGGTTGGCGTTGCGGGCCAGCAATGCGGCAGAAATCACGTTGCGCGGATTGCTGGTGTTGGTGCAGCTGGTGATCGCGGCGATGATCACCGCGCCATCGGGCATCAGGCCATCGGCCTGTTCCTGCTTGCCCGAGGCCAGCTTGCCTTCATCGGCGATGCCGCGCGCAGCCAGGTCGGTGGTCGCCACACGCTTGTGCGGGTTGGACGGGCCGGCCATGTTGCGCACCACGGTGGAGAGGTCGAACTGCAGCACGCGCTCGTACTGCGCGGTGACCAGATCGTCAGCCCAGAGGCCGGTGGCCTTGGCGTAGGTTTCCACCAGGGCGACCTGGGCATCTTCGCGGCCGGTCAGCCGCAGGTAGTCCAGGGTCTGCTGGTCGATGTAGAACATCRCCGCGGTCGCGCCGAACTCCGGCGTCATGTTGGAGATGGTGGCGCGGTCACCGATGGTCAGCGCGTTGGCGCCCTCCCCGTAGAACTCGATCCACGCACCGACCACGCGCTCCTTGCGCAGGAATTCGGTCAGTGCCAGCACCACGTCGGTGCAGGTGATGCCCGGCTGYGGGCGGCCGGTCAGCTCCACGCCGATGATGTCGGGCAGGCGCATCCAGGACGCGCGGCCGAGCATCACGCTCTCCGCTTCCAGCCCGCCCACGCCGATGGCGATCACGCCCAACGCGTCCACGTGCGGGGTGTGGCTGTCGGTGCCCACGCAGGTATCCGGGAAGGCCACGCCATCGCGCACCTGCACGACCGGCGACATCTTCTCCAGATTGATCTGGTGCATGATCCCGTTGCCCGGCGGAATCACGTCGACGTTCTTGAACGCCTTCTTGGTCCAGTTGATGAAATGGAAACGGTCTTCATTGCGGCGGTCTTCGACGGCGCGGTTCTTTTCGAACGC
>NZ_JBFULO010000434.1:0-3137 GCF_054049855.1 Stenotrophomonas sp. P5_B8
GACCGAGGCCGCGCCATGCGCCGCCTCGGCCACTGGTTCATCCCGCACGACTATCAGGGCGTAGTGCTGCGGCAGTTCGACGGCAGCAGGGTCTTGTCAGACATCGAGCCGGAGCAGCTCCAGGCGCCCTGGATGTCCCGTGCCAGGGTGAGCGTACCGTTCACCTTGCCACTCCCAACCAGGGTGCAGATCAGGCTGGCCGCACCGGTCGGCGCCATGGTCAAGGCAATGTCACTGCACCGGGACGTCTGGTCGGTCATGCCGATGTCGCCCAGGTCCGACGTCGTCGGCCCGCCCTCGGCGTAGATCGTCTCCACGCCAAGCTTGCCCGGGGTCAGCTCAGCCAGCGCAGCCGAGGTCTGCGACTTGGCGACATAGTTCTGGTACTGCGGCAGGGCGACGGCCGCCAGGATGGCGATGATGGCGACGACGATCATCAGTTCAATCAGGGTGAAGCCGCCCTGGCGTGCCTTGGCATGGGTTCGATTGAGAGGGTTCATTTTTATCCTTGAAAGCGTGGGTGGTGAGTACAACTGACTGCATCTGCGCAACCCGAACGTGGGTGGAACGCGTGCCGACAAGGAGACCACCGCGCCCCCGAAAGGCGCCATGCAAGGAGTGGTAAAAGCACGTTGAATGACGTGTTTTGCAAGGATTTGCAGCTAGCGTCATGCCATGCAACAACGAGCACATTGGTGCTGGCCGCATTGCCAATCGACGACGCTTTATCAGCCGGCAACGCGTCATGGCGATGCGCACAAGCTCGGTGTCCGCGCCGAGGCCGACCGGTTCACCCATGCCTACGGGCAGGGCCTGGCAACCGCACCCCGCCCGCATGTCGGCGCCGCAGGGTACGCGTGGGCTAGACCAGCCGCAGCGTTGGATGCCCGCCGTGCATGGCCACCACGCCGGCCGTGCGCGCGGCGCCCTGCCCGGCATCCACCCGGAACGCCGCCACGGTCTGCAGCAGCTGGGTGGCCTGCTCTTCCATGCTGCGCGCGGCGGCCGAGGCTTCTTCGACCAGGGCCGCATTCTGCTGCGTGCCCTCGTCGATATGGTCGACGGCCTGGTTGATCTGGCCGATGCTCTCGCTCTGCTGCTGGGCCGCGGTGCTGATCTCGGTGATCAGTGCGCTGACCCGCTTCACGTTGACCACGATCTCATCCATGGTGCGGCCAGCGCTTTCGACCTGCCCGGTGCCGGTGCCGACCTTCTCCACCGAATCGGCGATCAGCTGCTTGATCTCCTTGGCGGCGCTGGCCGAGCGCTGCGACAGCCCGCGGATCTCGGTGGCGACCACGGCGAAGCCGCGCCCGTGTTCGCCTGCTCGTGCCGCTTCCACTGCGGCATTGAGCGCCAGGATGTTGGTCTGGAAGGCGATGCCGTCGATGACCCCGATGATGTCCACGATGCGGCGCGAGGACTGGTTGATCAGCGCCATGGTCGAGACCACTTCATGCACCACGTGCCCGCCCTGCGCGGCCACGTCGACCGCACCACTGGCCAGCTCGCTGGCCTGGCGCGCGTTGGCGGCGGTCTGATGCACGGTGGCGGCCAGTCCCTTCATCGAGACGGCGGTCTCCTCCAGCGACGCCGCCTGCTGTTCGGTACGCTCCGACAGGTCGCTGTTGCCCTCGGCAATCTCGCTGGCGCCCACGGCAATGGTGTCGGCGGCGAACTTGATCTGGCTGATGATGCCCGCCATGGCCTCGACCAGCGCGTTGATGCCCTCGCAGAGTTCGGCGATCGGCCCGGTCTTGTCCTGCGTGGCGATATGCCCGGTCAGGTCACCGCCCTTGGCGGCCGCGACCACTTCGCGCGTCTGCGCGACGGCCTGCTGCATGGCATGGGTATCGCGCACCTGGGCGGTGATGTCGGTGGCGTATTTGACCACTTTGAACGGACGCCCGTTCATGTCGAAGATCGGGTTGTAGGAGGCCTGGATCCAGACCTCCCGGCCCCCCTTGCCCAGCCGTCGATACTGGCCGGCGTCGTATTCGCCGCGCCCCAGCTTTTCCCAGAACTGCCGGTATTCCAGGCTCTGCCGGTACTCGGGCTCGACGAACAGCGAATGGTGCTGGCCGCGCACTTCCTCCAGCGTGTAGCCGGTGGTGGCCAGGAAATTATCGTTGGCCGACAGGATGCGTCCGTCCAGGCTGAACTCGATCACCGCCTGCGACTTGTTGATCGCCGCCAACTGGCCGGAGAAATCGGCCGCCTGCTGCATCTGCGCGGTGATGTCGGTGGCGAACTTCACCACCTTGTACGGACGCCCGTTGCCGTCCAGTACGGGGTTGTAGGAGGCCTGGATCCAGATCTCGCGGCCGCCCTTGCCCAGCCGCCGGTACTGGCCGGCATCAAATTCGCCCCGCCCCAGCGTGGCCCAGAAATCACGGTATTCCACGCTCTGCGCCAACGCCGGTTCGACGAACATCGCATGGTGATGGCCCTGGATCTCGTCCAGYCGATAGCCGACGGCCTGCAGGAAGTTGTCGTTGGCCTGCAGGATGGTGCCGTCCAGGTCGAACTCGATCACCGCCTGCACCCGATGCAGTGCGGCAACCTGCGCTTCCAGCTCGCACTGGCGGCGCTGTGCAAGTGCGTTGGCGGAACCGCGCGCGTCGCGGCGGGCCACGAAAGGCGCCACCAGTGCGCGCCATGGCGAGCCTGCGCCGGCGTCGGCGTCGGCGACCTGTTCCTGCACAGGCGCGTGCATGCGTGAAATATGCATCATGTGATCCTCGGTGCCCGGTTGCTGGGATCCGACGGGCGCACCGCCCGGCGGCATATCGTCTGGCTTGGGGACTACGAAGACGTCAGTGGGGTGACGTCACGGCAGCGGCATGTACAACATGGTCCTGCTTCCTGCAGACGCTTTGTTGCAACGGCATGCGGTCCAGGCCACACAAGCGGGGCAGCCACGGGCCAACGCGGAGCCAAGCGACGGCGGCTCCAGTAGGGATATCGACAGGCATGGCGGAAGCTTTAGCGGCAGACGGGCCGCACCGACCACGGGCGTTGGCTACCCTTCCCCGCCCTCGCTGCTTTCCACTGCGTCGAGCGGGTCGGGCAGTTGCCCGCCGCTCGGGGTTTCCACCTGGACGTTGTCGCGCCCCTCGGCCTTGGCCCGGTAGCAC
>NZ_JBFULO010000435.1:0-3134 GCF_054049855.1 Stenotrophomonas sp. P5_B8
CCGTGAATCCATCCCTGGAGGCTCGTGGGCGCCATCCATGGCGCCCAACGGTCCCGCCAACCCACCCGCCCCGACCCCTGACAGTTTTTCGGGCCTTTTGGTGAAAGCGGTGGAGCGGTGGAGCGGTGGAGCGAAGCGAAACTATTGCCGCTTTTGTGGGAGGGGTAAGGGCATGCCGACCGGAGGTCGGCACTGAGCGAGTGCAAGGCAACGGCGAGGCCACGGCCGATGCCGCTCCTTTCCCCCACACACCTTCCCCAATACCCCTAACGCCCAAATCCCCGCCCCAGAATCGACGACCCACACACCTCGGCATCCATCACGATCAGCCACCCATGGGGTGGCTCTACCTGGCACACCGGGGGTCTGTCGGGGGGGGGGGGGGCGCGGGTGGGTTTACGGGACCGTTGGGCGCCATGGATGGCGCTCACGAGCTTACATGGGTGAAGGCGCATTGCTTGCGAGGCACGGCCTCGCATGCGACTGAACGCACAGCCGCCAGCGGCTGGGCCGGGCCGCGGAGCGGGACTTGCAGCGTGTCCCGTAAACCCACCCGCGCCGCGCCAACCAGCAAAACCTCAGCCAAAGGCCGTTGAAGTTGCAGTTGCAGTTGCTGTGGCTGTTGCTCTTGCTGTTGCTCCAAAGCTCCCAAAAAAAACCGCACCCTGACACCATCCTTACCAATGCTTCGCACCCCCTGCACGATGAACAGGGAAGGATGGAGCATGTGAACACTGTCGACTCCCCTGTCCCATCTCCCGTGTCGCGCCGTTGGCGCTGGCGTCGTCCCGGCAAACGAGGACAGCGGTGGCTCGCCATCCTGGTCTTCCTCTTCGCCGCCATCCTCCTGCTCATCGCGCTATGGGACTGGAACTGGTTCAAAGGACCCGTCGAACGCGCCGTCCAGGCCAAAACCGGGCGCGAGTTCCATATCAACGGCGATCTCGACGTCGACCTTGGCCGCACCACCACGATCCGCGCCGACCGCCTCACGTTCGCCAACGCCGACTGGGCCAAAACCCCGCAGATGGCCAGCGCCGACCGCGCCGAAATCGCCCTTCGCGTCTGGCCCCTGCTGCGAGGCCAGGTCCAGATCCCCGAAGTGCGCCTCACCCGCCCTGACCTGCTGTTGGAAACCGGCCCCGGCAAGGACACCCCGGGCAACTGGGATTTCCTTGGCCCCTCCACCGGCAACCCACCGCAGCTGCTGCGCCTGCTGATCGATGACGGCCGCCTGCAGTTTCTGGATGCCGCCGGTCGCACCGACGTCCTGGTCGCCCTCACCAGCGGCAAGCCGCGCACCGAGGACAGCGCCCCGCCGCTGCTGGTCAAGGGCAAGGGCCGATGGAGGGGCAACCCCTTCTCGCTCGATGGCAATACCGAATCGCCGCTGGAACTCACCAACAGCGATCACCCCTTCCGCATCCATCTCGACGGCCGTGCCGGCGGCACCCATGCCATCGCCAGCGGCACGCTGACCAATCCGTTCGCACTGCGCGTCTTCAACCTGGAGCTGATGCTCAGCGGCCAGGACATGGAAGACCTGTTTCCGCTGATCGGCGTGGCCATGCCCTCCACCCCGCCGTACCGGCTGAAAGGCCGCCTCAAGCGCGACAACGACATCTGGCGCTATGAGAACTTCACCGGCACCGCCGGCGATAGCGACCTGGGTGGCACCGCGCAGATCGATGTGGGCGGCGACCGCCCGTTCCTGAAAGCCGACCTGGTGTCCAAGCGCCTGGACTTTGATGACCTGGCTGGCTTCATCGGCGCACCGCCGAAGACCGGCGCCGGCGAAACCGCCAATGCCGAGCAGAAGGCCAAGGCTGCCGCCCTCGCCGCGCGCGCGAAGATCCTGCCCGACACGCCCTACAACCTGACCAAGCTGCGTGCCATGGATGCCGATGTGCGCTGGAAGGCGCAACGGATCAACTCGCCCGTCCTGCCGCTGGATGACATGGATGCCCACCTCAAGCTCAACGATGGTCTGCTGCGTCTGGAGCCGCTGAACTTCGGCGTGGCTGGCGGTGACATCCGCAGCACCATCCGCATGGATGCCCGCAAACCAACGATTTCGACCCAGCTGCAGGCCAGCATCCGCAAGGTGCAGCTGGGCAAGCTGATGCCCGACTCGAAGCTGGCCGAGCAGGCCTCCGGCGGCCTCAGCGGCGACGTCATGCTGGCCGGCACCGGGAACTCCGTCGCCGCCATGCTCGGCAGCTCCGACGGCAACGTCGCGCTCGGCATCGGCAAGGGGCACATCGGCAACCTGATCATGGAGCTGGCCGGGCTGGACGTAGCCGAATCGCTGAAATTCCTGTTCACCGGCGACAAGCAGATCCCGTTGCGCTGCGCCTTCGGCGACTTCGGCGTCAACAACGGTGTGATGACATCGCGCGCGCTGGCCTTCGACACCACCGACACCCTGATCATCGGTCAAGGGACTGTCGATCTCAAACAGGAACAGCTGGACCTGTTGCTACGCCCTCGCCCGAAGGACGTCAGCATCCTCGCCCTGCGCTCGCCGCTGCGCATCGGTGGGAGCTTCAAGGATCCCTCGTTCCGTCCCGACTTCAAGGCGCTCGGCCTGCGCGGCGCCATCGCCCTCACCCTGGCCACCATCACCCCGCCGGCCGCCCTGCTGGCCACGTTCGAACCCGGTCCGGGCAAGGACACCAATTGCGGTGGTCGATATGCGAAGTAACGCGTCCTGGCACGCAGCAGCTACTACGCACTGACGCTCCATGGGCTCCGCGTTGCCCTTCTCCCGCGCCTGTCGGCAGTCTCCCTTGATTCACAAGGGGACTGCCTGGACACACGCATTGCGGGGAGAACGGGTGCAGCTTTGGCCGGTAGTGCAGGCGCTGCATGGATTTAGTGCTTTCTTCGTTTGGGCCCTTCGCGAGCGTGAGGGCCCGTGGCGGCCGGTAGGCCCCTGGCGCAAATGTCCCCCGGCCGCGGGGCGGCCTCCTCCTTTATTTCGCCTCCAAGCGCATGCGGGCCCCGCGCCCGACCCACCGACCAAGGCCATAAGAGCCTGGCTTCTGCCTTTGCACCGCAAGCCGAGCCCCGTGGCGGCCGGTAGGCCCCTGGGCAAAATAAAGGAGGAGGCCGCCCCGCGGCCGGGGGACATT
>NZ_JBFULO010000436.1:0-3132 GCF_054049855.1 Stenotrophomonas sp. P5_B8
GTAACCCTCGATGGGGCAACGAGGTAATGGTCAGCATCGAGAATGGGCAGATCCTGTGCCATAGCTTCAGCTCCTGCCCCGTGCGCATCCGATTCGACGATGAGTCCGCCAAAACCTTCACCGGAACTGAGCCATCCGACAACAGCAGCGAGATGGTCTTCATCCCGGGATACAAGACCCTCACGAGTAAGCTGGGTAAAGCCAAGCGCCTCCGAGTGGAGTTCAATGTGTATCAGCAAGGCTCGGTCATGGCCGAATTTGACGTCAGCGGATTTGACGCAAAACGCATGACTCAGTAGCAGACTCTAATGGGAAACGAGGGTGGTGGGTACATCGCAGTACGTAGCCTAGCCGCAATCCCTATGAGATGTTGTTCGTCGTACTCAAGTGAAGGAGCGCTGCCATGTCAGATTTGGGAAAGAGGATCGCTGACGCTATTGCAAACGTTAAGATCAAGGCTCGCGGCCATGCTCTCGAGAGAGACGTTAACAGGCTTATTCTTAAGTGGAAGACGCTGTCGAATGGGCTTTCCGGCGAGCAAGGTCTCAAAGATCTGTTAGCCGAAATTGAGGCCATCCTGAAGTTGCTGGAGGCGGATCCGGCCACGCCGGGGGTCCTCGACGACTTAAATGACCTGCTGTCCAAGACCGACAGCAGCGCCGGACCTCGGGGCACTGTATCTGGCACATCGGTTAAGTGAGCTTCGGAGCTGGAACGATCTATTGCGGGGCGTAGGGCATGTTCTGCGTCCTGCACTTTGCGTTAGCCATGGTTTGGCAACATCATGTTGCCGCCGTGCGTTGACGATGCTAGTTAGCCGGAGCAAAAATTGAGAGCCGCCCCCTTTTTGGCGGGCGTCAGCTTGTTTGGTGAGACACTGGCTGGCGGCACACCTATTCCACGAGGCCCGCCACTCTAAAGGTACTGCCATCGGTGCCGCTATTGATGCGTTGCTACGTATCGATTGGCACACGATGGACTTCAAGGACTACCCCGGCGATTCGCGGCTGTATTTCATCCGATGGATTGATCGCTACACCAAGCCCCATAAGGGCTCTACGTCGACGTCGGTGTGCTGCTATCTGGCACCCCTACCCGATGACATCAAAGATCCGGCCAAGGCAACGCCGGATCAGATCGCCAAGCTGTTCGGCTATTCGGAGCAGATGCCCTTCGTAGCTAGGGTCCTGGTCGGTGCCCTGCCTTCGATCCGCATTGGTTACGTCTACCGTGACGGCAAGCGCGTAGGCGTGCTTCCCAGCCGGGAACTCTCCCTGGGCGATGCCTTGTCGAACGCGGAAGGCTCTGGCAAGTACGGGCGCAACATCCAGCTCGACACAGTCATCGGCAAGCACGGGGACTTCCCCATCAAGGCGGTTCCGACCAGCCAGCTTCACCTCGAGCACAGCGTCCGCTTCCGCAGCGGGGTGTTGATGGCAGAAGACTCCGCCAGTGGGATCGAGTTTTTGATTCCGCGGAGCGTGATATTCCGGACCTTCTATGCCCGCTCTACCTATCTGGCGTCCGTGTTCACCGCCGGGATTTGGGATGAAACTGCCGGCAGGGTGATCTTCCTGGACAAGGAGTTCGCTGGAAACTGGACGCGCGAAATGCAGGACCCTCGTTGCTTTCATCTAGTGATGCAACGAGGGATGCGTAAGGCGGATGCCGTATCTGTTGCACTGCTGCACTTCTACCCGTACGGCAAGGCCACGGCCAATGCGCTCTATACACCGATGCTCAAAGCGCAGAACGACGCCGCGTTCGGTGGTGATTTCTCGTGGTACTCCAATGCGCAGATACCCATGGATCCAGACCTTGGCCCCTACAGCGGCAAGGTAATGGGGTACTACCTGACCCCACATAGGGGCGGTCGACCTCGCAAGACGTTCCTTGTCACCTCATTCCTCGGGTTTTCGCTACCACGTGACTTTCCAGAGATGGGCGACATCCTAGTCAACGATGGCGGCCGGGACGGTGATCTCGAGCATTCGGACGGACCTCGCCCCTATAGTGGCGCGCCGGACCGCGGCCCAAAGCGGCCGAATGGCATGCAGGACAACGATGGCCACAATGGCTCAACCAACCACCAGGCGTTCGACGAGCCCAGCGATACGTTCGAGTGGGTCAATGCCCCTCCGCGCTTTGACTTGGTGAAGGACCACAGTGCGGTGTACACCGAGCCAAGGGCCCCGGGACCTAATACCAGTACCGAGGACGGCTCGTTCGGCGACCGCGATGGTGCCAAGGACTCCAAGAGCGCGCTCGACGCCCGACTGAAGAGCCGCGCGTCCGAGAGCAACTTTGTGGCGCTTCTCGAGGTACTGGAGGCGATCAAGGCTGAAGGTGCCATTGCTGACTTCAGCCTGGTCTACCCTCAGGATTCGACCCAACGCGTGCCGATTGGGTCATGCGTCTGCTGGAACTTCCTGGATGAACTGGAACGGGCAGTCAACTACGACCAGCGGGTTCGTAAGGGATGGGCGTTCCTCCATCAGGAAGGCAGGCGGTCCGGAGGACTGGAGCGAGGCGCGCTGGTCGTGGGTGTGACGCTGTCAGATGGAAGAACGGGCTTCTGGATCGAGATCCAGACCCGGCAGGGCGCAATGACCCCACTGGTGATTGACGATGGATCTGACCCGGATGCTCAAATCTCCAGAGCGCTGAATGTCATCTTCAGCGCCAGGGGGAGCAACCTCGAGGACCATTTCCGCACCGCATCCATGAAGGCGTACTGCTTCACCCATCGCTATGTTTCACAGGATGAGGATGAGGATGAGGGCCAGGACGACGGCAAGAAGAGAGAGCACAAGAAGAAATGGGACAAAGACTGGTTGATAGCCTTTTTCAAGTCCGTGTCCGGTAGCAGGCAAGTTGCCGGCAGCGCTGTGAAGTGATCTGTAGGGCCGGCGTGCCCCGTACCAGTGAAGGAGAAGCCCCGCTGGCCAAGTACCCCACCGCGCTTACGCCAACTTGCCTCGTCGTTGGAGCCACGTGGCGACCAGGCCCGCCATGGCGTTCGGGATTTCTACCGGACCATTGCGGGTCTGCAGATGACGTTCCCCGGACCTGCCCAGCACCTCCTTGGCCAACTCGCGCCTATTGAAGCCAAATGCCAGCGCCACAACGTCC
>NZ_JBFULO010000437.1:0-3132 GCF_054049855.1 Stenotrophomonas sp. P5_B8
CCCCATGCCCTTTCCGGCGAATGTCCTCCGGCGTCGGCCTACGGCCGCCACCTCCCCCTTTATTTCGCCTCCAAGGGCATGGGGGCCCAGCGCCCAACCCACCGACCAAGGCCAGAAAAGCCTGGCTTGCCCCTGCCTACCGGCTGCTACGGGGCCCTCACGCTCGCGACAGGCCCGAGCGGAGACACCACCGATCCAGAGACGGCGCCTGGATCCCGTCCGCATGCATATCGCCCTGCGCCATTTCCATGTCCTTTGGAACAAGACGCTCCCTGCCACTGCAGGAAGCACCTTTTTCTAGAGCACCGCGATCAACAATCGCAAGGCGACGACGCCACGCCGTCGCGCGCTGCGATCATTCGTTCGGCGGCGTGGTCGGCTTGGYCTCGCTGCCGAAGCTGCCCTCGGCCTCGGCCGCCAGGTAGGCAAACACCGTGTACGCCGCCACGTTCTGTGCCAACGCGGCCGGGTCGATCTTGTCCAGGGTGTCGTCGGCGGTGTGGTGCAGGTTGAAGTAATCGCTGCCGTCCTGCGCAAGCCAGGCCCACGCACCGCCCTTGGCCGCCAGCGGACCCACGTCCGGGCCCGGGCCACCCTTGTCAGCGGCGTACTCGATGCCCAGCGGCTTGAGTACTTCGGCGATCTGGCGGGTTGCCTCGCGCGAGCCCTCCGGGTTCGGCGAGCCGGTGTTGAACGCATAGATGCGGCCCGCACCGAAGTCGCTCTCGGCGGCCAGCTGGTGCAGCACCACGTCCTTGGCATGCGCTTCGGCATAGGCCTTGCCGCCGTACAGACCCTGTTCCTCGTTGGCGAACGCAACCACGCGGATGGTGCGCTTGGGCGCCTGCTTCAGCTGGCCGATCAGATGGCCGGCGGCCATGGTGATGCCCACGCCGGCGCCATCATCGATCGCCCCGGTGCCCAGGTCCCACGAATCCAGATGTCCGCCGATCACCACCACTTCCTTGGGCAGGCTGCGCCCGGTGATCTCGCCGATCACGTTGTAGGAGGTGGCCTTGCCGTCCCAGCCGCAGTCCAGGGTGAGCTTGAGCGTGGTGCTGCCAAGCGCCACCAGGCGCGCCAGCTGATTGGCATCGGGCACCGACAACGCCGCCGACGGCACCGGGGTGAGGCCGTCGTCGAAGCGGGTGATACCGGTGTGCGGCACGCGGTGCGAATCGGTACCGGCCGAGCGCATCACAAAGCCCACCGCGCCTTTGCGGATCGCCTCGGACGGCCCCTTGCTGCGCACCGCGCCGCCATTGCCGTAGTCGCGGCCATCGCGGTAGGCGGTCATCTGGTAATCGACGAAGGCGATCTTGCCCGCCAGCGAGCCGGCCGGCGCGGCCTGCAGCGCGGCCAGGTCGGCAAAGCGCACCACCTCGGCTTCGACCGTGCCACCCGGGCTGCCGCCCAGGGCGGTGATGGTCAGCGGCTGGGCATGCTTGCCGGTGACCTGCGCATGCTCACTGCGGCGCTCCCACTTGGGGAAGGTGACCGGCTCGGTCCACACCTTGTCAAAGCCCAGCGATTTGAACTTGGCCACCGCCCAGGCCACGGCGCGCGGATCGGCTTCACCGCCGGCGATGCGCGGGCCGATCTCGGTGGTGAGCGATTCGACCACCTTCCAGCCGGTGTCGTCCTTGAGCGCCTGCTCACGCAGTTCGGCGGCAGTGGCCAGCGACTTCGGCGGCAGCGTGGTGGTGCCCGTCGCCGCGAAGGCCGGCGCGGCCAGCAGGGCGAGGGAGGATGCGATGGCAAGGACGCGGCGACGCATGGACAGCTCCGGGAAACGGGACGGAAGCCCCCGAGCTTAGCAGCCTGCCAGCGCCGCACATGGGCGGTAGGTCATGCTCCGGCGAATGCTGTTTTCCAAAAGCGAAAACCCCGCCGGAGCGGGGCTTTCGATGGGTAGTGCCGGCCGCTGGCCGGTTCCGCGCGATGCAGGATATCCGTGGAGCCGGCCAGCGGCCGGCACTACCGTTTCCGTGCTGCCGGCCAGCGGCGGGCCACCGACAGTGCTGCCTCAGTGCTTCAGGTTGTCGCGGATTTCGCGCAGCAGCAGCACTTCTTCGCTCGGCGCCGCCGGGGCGGCCGGCTCGGCCTGCTTCTTGCGGGCCAGGCGGTTGATGAACTTCACGACCATGAAGATCGCAAAGGCCACGATCACGAACTGCACCACGGTGTTGAGGAAGTCGCCGTAGCCGATCACCACCGCCGGAATCTCCTTGCCATCTGCGGCAATCCGCGCCGGGGCCAGCGTCCAGGCCAGTTCGGAGAAATCCACCCGCCCGATCATCCAGCCGAGCGGCGGCATGATGATTTTGTCCACCAGCGCGGTGACGATCTTGCCGAACGCCGCACCGATGACCACACCGACCGCCAGGTCGATGACGTTGCCACGCATGGCGAACTCTTTGAACTCAGTCAGTACACCCATCGGGCTCTCCTATCGTATCGGGGGAATCAAAGGACGCCGCAGCGTAGCGCAGCGCGTGTCATCCGGCGATGATGCCGTGGCGCTCGGCCACGTTCTCCAGCCGCGCGCTGAAACGGTCGCCCGGCTTCAACGCGGCCACGCCCGATGGGGTGCCCATGAAGACCAGGTCGCCGGCTTTCAGCGCCCACAGCTTGGACAACTCGTGCAGGATCTCCGGCACGTTCCAGATCATCTGGTCCAGCAGCGACTGCTGGCGTACTTCACCGTTGATCTCCAGCGACAGGTTGAGCGCGGCCAGATCGCCCACTTCCGCCGCCGGCACCAGTTCGCTGACCGGGGCGGACTGGTCGAAGCCCTTGGCCGGATCCCACGGATGGCCCTTGGCCTTGGCCTGCGCCTGCAGGTCGCGCCGCGTCAGGTCCAGGCCGACGCCGTAGCCGAACACCAGTGCTTCGGCCTGGTCGACCGGCAGCTCGCCGGCGGGCGCGTCGCGGCCGATCGCCACCACCAGCTCGACTTCGTGGTGCAGGTCCGAGGTCGCCGACGGGTAGGGAATCACATCGTCATGTCCGACCACGATCGCATCGGCGGGCTTGCTGAAGAACATCGGGCGGCCGCGATCCTCGGCGGCCGGCACGGCCGCGCCCATCTCGCGCGCATGGTCGGCGAAGTTGCGCCCGACACAGTAGATG
>NZ_JBFULO010000438.1:0-3091 GCF_054049855.1 Stenotrophomonas sp. P5_B8
CCCCCCCCTACACCATCCACATCGGCCCCAACCTGCTGGGCCAGGGCGCGCTGCTCGCCCAGCACGTGCGCGGCCGCCATGTGCTGCTGCTCAGCGATTCGTCGGTGGCGCCGCTCTACCTGGCCGGGGTGAATTCGGCCCTGCTCGACGCACGCCCGGACCTGCTGATCGGCGAAATGGTGCTGCCGGCCGGCGAAGCCTCCAAGACCCTGGCCAACTTCGGCGCGGCGATCACCGCCCTGGCGTCACTCGGCGCCACCCGCGATGCCTGCGTCATGGCGCTCGGTGGCGGCGTGGCGGGCGACCTGGCCGGCTTTGCCGCCGCCTGCTGGATGCGCGGAGTGGACTGCGTGCAGTTGCCGACCTCGTTGCTGGCGATGGTCGATTCCTCGGTCGGCGGCAAGACCGCCGTGGACATTCCCGAAGGCAAAAACCTGGTCGGCGCGTTCCACCCGCCGCGCGCGGTGATCGCCGACACTGCGGCCCTGCGCACCCTGCCGCCGCGCGAACTGCGCGCCGGGCTGGCCGAAGTGATCAAGTACGGCGCCATCGGCGATCCGCTGTTCTTCCGCTGGCTGCAGGCCGAACACGCCGCGCTGCTGGCCGGCGATGACGCCGCGTTGGCCCAGGCGATCGCGCGCAGTTGCGAACACAAGGCCGAGATCGTCGCCCGCGATCCACTGGAAAAGGGCGAACGCGCCCTGCTCAACCTCGGCCACACCTTCGGCCATGCCATCGAAACCGAACAGGGCTACGGCGCGCCCGGCAACGACAACCTCAACCATGGCGAAGCAGTCGCGGTAGGCATGGTGCTCGCTGCTCGCCTGTCCGCCCGGCTGGGCATGAGCAGCGAGGCCGACACCGACCAGCTGCGCGACCTGCTGCTGCGCTACGAACTGCCGGTGGAAATTCCCGCCGGTCTGGCGCCCGACGCGCTGCTGGCACGCATGCGCCTGGACAAGAAGAACCTCGCCGGTCGGCTGCGCCTGGTGCTGTGGCGCGGCATCGGCCACGCCGAAGTGGTGGCCGACGTCGACGAAGCCGACGTCCTGTCCGTGCTGGCCACCGGCTGAGCCTGCGACCGTTCGCCGCAGGCACGGCGGGCCAGCACGGCCCGTCCCCGCGTTCGCGGCTACAATCGCGGTCATGCGTGTCTTCCTGCAGCAACACCCCAGCGCCACCGAACCGGCGCGCTATCTCCAGCTGACCCTGCAACCGGATCTGTTCGGCGGCTGGGAACTGCTGCGTGAATCGGGCCTGGTCGGCGGTCGCGCGCAGCTGCGCCGCGAGCTGTTCCTGCAGGCTGAGCCGGCCCACCGCGCGTTCGAGAAGGCGCGCGATGCCCAGCTCCAGCGCGGCTACCAGATCACCTACACCAGTGGCGTCACGCCGCGCTGAGCGCCGCAGCCCGTCGCTCCATCACCCCGGCCCTGCGCCACCAGATTCCAAGGAAGCGTTGCATGACCAGCCCCTCCCGCCACGATCGCCTGCTGCGCGCCCTGCGCCGCGAACCGGTGGACTGCACCCCCGTCTGGCTGATGCGCCAGGCCGGCCGCTACCTGCCCGAATACCGCGCCACCCGCGCCAAGGCCGGCAGCTTCCTGGCCATGGCCAAGAACCCGGACATCGCCTGCGAAGTCACCCTGCAGCCGCTGCGTCGTTTCGACCTGGACGCGGCGATCCTGTTCTCCGACATCCTCACCATTCCCGATGCGATGGGTCTGGAGCTGTACTTCGTCGACGGCGAAGGCCCCAAGTTCCGCCACCCCGTGCGCGACGCTGCCGCCATCGCCAAGCTGGCCGTGCCGGACATGGAAACCGAGCTGCGCTACGTGATGGATGCAGTGCGCGTGATCCGCCGCGAGCTGGACGGCAAGGTGCCGCTGATCGGCTTCTCCGGCAGCCCGTGGACGCTGGCCTGCTACATGGTCGAAGGCGGCGGCAGCAAGGACTTCGCCCGCATCAAGGCCATGGCCCTGAACGAACCGGCCGCCCTGCACCAGCTGCTCTCGGTGGTCACCGACGCGGTCATCGCCTACCTCGCCGCCCAACGTGCCGCCGGCGCCCAGGTGCTGCAGGTCTTCGACACCTGGGGCGGCGTGCTCAGCCCCGGCATGTACCGTGAATTCTCGCTGCGCTACCTCACCCGCATCGCCCAGGAACTCGAACGCGGCCAGGGCGACCAGCGCACGCCGCTGATCCTGTTCGGCAAGGGCACCGGCCTGCATTTGGGCGCACTGGCCGACACCGGCGCCGACGCCCTCGGCGTGGACTGGACCCTCGATCTGTCCGACGCGCTCGCCCGCACCGGCGGCCGCGTCGCCCTGCAAGGCAACCTGGACCCCGCCACCCTGTACGGCAACCCCGCGGCCATCGAACGCGCCGCCGCTCGGGTGCTCGACAGCTACGCCGACGGCAACGGCGGCTCCCGCGAAGGCCACGTATTCAACCTGGGCCACGGCATGTCCCCGGACATGAACCCCGAACACGTAGGCGTGCTGGTCGAGGCCGTGCACCGGTTGAGCAAGCGCTGATTGGTCTGCGCGGAGGGCAGCCGACCAACGGTCGGCTCTACCCCCAACCACCGCGCCGCCGGCCGTCACACCCAACCGCCCCACCGCGACGGTCACGCCCAACGACATCCCAACCGGCGGTCACATCAAGCCACCGCGCAACCGGCGGTCACGCCCAAGCACACCGCAACCGCCGGTCACACCCAACGACCCCGCCACCGGTAGAGCCACCCCATGGGTGGCTACACGTAGAGCCGGAAAGAACAGCAGCCACGCGAGCCCGTGTATCGGTTGATGTAAGCGTTGATCGATCGGCGCCGAAGGCAGCCGACCAACGGTCGGCTCTACCCCGCACCATCCCACAATCACACCCAACCACCTCGAAACCGGCGGTCACGCCCAACCATCCCGCAACCGGCTGGGCCACCCGATGAGTGGTGACCAGCAGCACCAAAAGAACAGCGGCCACGCATGGCGTGGCTCAACCGCTGTTGCCATGCACACCGACAGAGTATCGGGGCTGGCGTGGGTGGGTTGGCGGGACCGTTGGGCGCCATGGATGGCGCCCACGAGCCTCC
>NZ_JBFULO010000439.1:0-3073 GCF_054049855.1 Stenotrophomonas sp. P5_B8
GTGGTCTTCGATGTGCCGGGGATCCTTGCCGATCAGGTAATCGGAAAGCTCTTCCACCGCAGCGGCCACGGTATGCGCGCGGCCCTCTACGATTGGCTCGCCCCAGCCGATGATGCCGGCATCGGTTTCGATCCGGACAAACAGCCAGCGCGGGGGCACCAGGTAGGTGGTGATGGCAGTGATCTTCATGCATGGGGGTCCGTGTTGGTGCTGCTCCAAGCGTCGATGAACGCGCGCGCGCGGCGCGCCACTTCTGCTGGCGGGGTCTTGGGGGCGTACAGGGCCGAGCCGATGCCGAACCCGGCCGCGCCCGCTTGGCGGTAGGCCGCCATGCGTTCGGGGGTGATGCCGCCCACGGGCAGCAGCGCGGTGCCGGCGGGCAGTACGCTGGACCAGGCTTTCAGCACAGGCGGCGGCAACTGCTCGGCAGGGAACAGCTTCAATGCATCAGCACCGGCACGCAATGCGGCGAACGCCTCGGTGGGCGTGGCCACGCCGGGGGTGCAGCGCATGCCCTTGGCGTGCGCGGCAGCGATGACCTCAACGTCGGCATGCGGCATCACGATGATGCGGCCGCCTGCATTGGCCACGTCATCCACTTGGGCGGTGGTGAGCACGGTGCCCGCCCCGACCAGGCAGCGGTCACCGAGCTGCCTGGCCAGCAATTCGATGCTCTCCAGTGGCTGTGGAGAGTTCAGCGGCACTTCCAGGATATGAAACCCGGCATCGGCAAGTGCGGCACCGACGGCGGGCGCCTCCTGCGGGGTGAGTCCGCGCAGGATGGCAACCAATGGGAGGGGTTGCATCCAGGCGGTGCTCATGGGAAATCCTTCAGCGTGGTGGTTTGCGTGGGGCGCGAATTCCCTTCAGGTTGGCGCGGGAATCGGCAATCATGTCCAACATGGCCGCGCGCGCCGCCTCCGGCTGCTTTAGCCGGATCGCGTCGTACACGTCGAAGTGGCGCGGCAGCGAGTACTTGAAGTCCTTGGCAGTCTGCGCCGAGAGCAGGAAGAACGTGCCCAGCGCGGCGTCGATCACCGAGAACAGCGAGCTCAGCAGCTCGTTGTTGGTGGCCTCCAGCACACTCTCGTGGAAGGAGAGATCCGCCTTGGCCCACGCGTCCTGGTCCGGCGCGTCGGCCATCGCCAGGTAGGCCGCCTTGATCTTGGCCAGTTGCGCGGGCAACCGCCGCTGCGCTGCCGAGGCGGCCGCCGCAGGTTCGATCACTTCGCGCATTTCCACCAGTTTGTCCACGAAGTCCTGGGTTGGCATCAGCGCGCAGCGCCACGCCAGGATGTCGCTGTCCAGCTGCTTCCAGAATCGGGGCTCGCGCACCCGCGAACCGGTTTTCTGCTTCGTTTCGATAAGCCCCTTGGAGCCGAGCACCTTCAACCCTTCGCGAAGCGCCGAGCGGCTCACCGACAAGGTCTGTGCCAAGAGCTCTTCCTTGGGCAGGTACTCGCCCGGCTTGATCGTGCCACTGACGATGCGCTGCCCGATCTCCTGGGTAACCTGATCGTGAAGGTTGCGTAGCTCGATCCGTTTCACAGACACCCCTTTGGCTTGGTGCTCCGCTGAGCGCGGTCACTCCTATTATCCGACAAAAGGGGTTCGGCAGGGTGGCTTGCTTTGACATGGGGGCGGCCGTCATCACAGTTTGAACCGGAAGCCCATGGCCACAGTCTTATCCTGGTAGCGGATGTCGCGCGGCCGCGTATCGCCACTGCCCCAGAACTGGTGCAGATTGTTGCCCAGCAGATTGGTCGCCGAGAACACCACGGTGGCGCGAGGGGTCACGTCGTAGCTGATCGAGAAGTCCAGCGAGCTGGCCGGCTCGACCTGGTCTTCGGTTCCAGCAACGGTCGGCTGGGTGAAGAAGTCGATGTAGCGGCTGCGATAGCCGTAGGCCAAGCGAGCTGATAGACCGAAGTTCTCGTAGAAGAGCACGGCGTTGTAGTTGTTCTTGGATACGTTTTGCAGCGGGCGGGAAATCACCGGGCCACCGATGAACTCCGGCGATTTGGTGTCGCCCTCGATGTAGGTGTAGTTCAGCTGCGCGCCCAGGCCGCTCCATGCACCCGGCAGGAAGTCGAAGGTCTGCTGATACGCCAGTTCCACGCCCTGCAGATGGCCGCTGCCGGCGCTCTGGGGCGAGGAGAGCTCATAGTCCTCACCGGCGATGACCACATTGGTGATGTAGTTCTGGATGTAGCCATCGATATCGCGATAGAACACGCCGGCACTCGCATAACCCACCGGCGAGAAGTACCACTCCAGCGACACGTCGTAGTTGGTCGACTTGATAGGGCTCAGGTCCGGGTTGCCGCTGCTGGCCACACCCGCACGATTGACAGTGCCCGGGTTCAGCGAGATCGACGGGTTCAGCGCACCGAAGTCCGGGTAGCTCAGCGTCTTCGCGGCCAGCACGCGTAACTGCCAGGCATCATTGAAGTGCAAATTCAAGCTGGCATTGGGCAGCGTATTGGTGTCCTGCGTATTCCGCGTGATAGCGCTGTAGACGCCGGTGCTGGCATCGAACGAGAAGGCATTGAGGTCGCGCTTGATCTTCTCTGCGCGCACGCCCACCAATCCATCGGCACGCAGGCCGAATACATCGAAATCGTACTTGGCTTGCACGTAGCCAGCCGACTTGCGTTCTTGAATGTCGAAGAAGCGACCGGGGTTTTCGGCAGCCAGGCCATCCGGCAGGCCGTAATAAGCGCGCAGTTGATCCGCGTTGTTGATCAGGTAGTCGTAGCAGGGCGTGAGGAAGGATTGGCTCAGTGCCGAGTTGCCACGCTTGCTGCAGAAGAAGCTGTTAGCCGGGAACAGCCCGACCACCTGGTTGGCAGGGTTCGGGTTCGCGGTGATGTTGCCGGTGCCTGCGCCACCCGGCGGCGGCGTGCTGATTTCCACGCTGCCCTTGGCGCTGGCGTTGCGGTCTGCGTAGCGGAGGCCGAATTGCAGGAATGCGATCGGGCCGTCCAGGAAATCGAACTTGCCATCTCCTCGCCAGCTGTTCTCTTCACCGCGGGATTCGCCCCAAGTCTGGAAGAGACCATTCAGATAGAAC
>NZ_JBFULO010000440.1:0-3064 GCF_054049855.1 Stenotrophomonas sp. P5_B8
GCACCGAAACGCTGCGATAGGCACCGTCGCCGCGTTGCACGCCCAGATCGCCCCACGCCGACCAGCGCATGCCCAGCTGCAGCATCGCGCCACCGCGTAGCTCGTAACGGTTTTTCGGCACCGCACCGTCGATCCGGGTGTGGTCCATCCAGATGCTGTTGCTGCCTGACGCGCGCAGCCAATGCGCCGAAACGAAGGGCTGTACGACGTGATCCACGCTGCGAACATCGCCCGTCATCCGCAGGCCCAGGCGCGAGGACACCTCGCCGCCGGCGCCCGGGGCCACCTGGGTGCCGTTGTGTTCGACAAGGTCATCGGCACGGTAGTCGGTATAGGTCATCTGCAGCTGCGGCTGCACCAGCAGCGTGGCCGAATCGCGCACGCGGCGTTTCCAGGCGTAGCCGGCTTCCAGCGTGGCCGCATCCGTGCGCGCCTGTTGGCGTTCCCCGGCCAGGGCGATGCCCTGCACGCTGCTGCGGTAGCGCCCGTGCTGCACGCCGCCATCAAGGTAGGCGCCGTCCCCGCCACCGGGGTGTTGCATCCAGGTGACGTAGACGCCCACCGCCGTACCCTTGACGATGCCGGTGGCGGCATAGCCGCTGCGCTGCGAGCGGACATCGGTGGCGGCCCGTCCTGTACCCAGCAGCACACCCGCACGGCCCTGGCCGCCCGCGCCCCAGTGCAGCAGGTCCACGCCGCTGGTCACCGTGGTGGTGCGGGCGCTCAGGGCCAGCTGGCCGTCGACCGCTTGACGGCGCTGGGTGCTGCCCACGCGCAGCCAACTGGCCCCGCGTGCCGCGTTCGAGGCGTACGCACCATCGCGGTCATGCAGGCGGTGCTGGAACATCGACACGGCAGCGGCCTGGTTGGCCAGGTAGGCGCCGGCTTCCGGGCGCAGCACCTGCGGCGGGCGCGGGCGGTGGCAGGGGGCGGTGTTGCCCGCCTCGCAGGGCGTGGGCGGCAGTGCGCAGCCGGGGCCGTTGGGGTCGAGCACGCACGGATCTGGCGGGGGAACAACACAGCCGAGGCCGCCGGGATCGGCCTCGCAGGGGTCCGGCGGGATGACGATGCAGCCGGGGCCTGTCGGATCGCTGTCGCAGGGATCCGGCGGCGTCATGCAGCCGGGGCCATCGGGATCGGCGTCGCACGGGTCCGGTGTGGTCGGCAGCGTCGCGCGCAGATACCAGCCGCCGTCGCCGGGCGTGTTCACGCCGCCCTTGTGCAGGAAGTAGTCGTATTGGCCCGCCACGGCGCGGCCGCGCAACGCGTACGTCGCATCGGACGCACCCTCGACCTGGATCAACGCGATGCCGTCGACGGTCTGTGCGCCAAGGCCATGCACATTGTTGACCTGGATGGCCGCCGTGCCACGGGTGTCGCCGCGCACGCGCAGGGTATCGATGGGCGAGTCATCGCCGGCCAATGCGCCGTTGAAGATCAACAGCGCGTTGTGCGTGTCGAGATCACCGTCCACGGTGAGGCGGTTGAAGTTGCCTGCACCCACGGCGGACAGGGCCAGGGTGCTGTCGTGCAGCGCCAGCTGGCCCACGCTGGCATCGCCGGTCAGGGTCCAGCGGCTGCCATCGCGCAGCGAGACCTGGTTGACCACGCCGCTGGCGCCCCGCCAATGCGAACGCCCATTGAGGTGTACGTGGATATCGGCCACCACCGGGACGCCGGCACCGATGTCGTCCGGGGTGATCATGATGTCGCCTTGGGCGTAGACGTCCTGGTCCAGGTTGAGATCCAGCGGACCGGCGGAGGCCGCATCGACCTTCATCAACGTGCCGTTGCCGCCAAACAGCCGGGCGCCATTGTGTGCAGCCACGTGGCGCGCGGCGCGCACCCACAGGGCGGCATCGCGCGCGCTGGTCAGCGACCCACCGTCGATGTCCAGGCTGCCGTTTGCATTGACCACAGCGGCCGCCGCGCCGAGTCCTTCGGTACGGACATGGGTGTCGTGCAACGTCATCACGCCCGTGCCTCCACTCAACACGCCGTAACTGTTGGCACCGGCCGTGGTAATCGTGCTGCGGCGCAAGTGGGCGGTTCCGCCGGAATGGGACAGGGCGCCGATGGCACCGTCACCGCCGGTGTCCACCGCGATCCGGTCTGCCTCCAGCATCAGGTCTCCGGAGAAAATGTCCCATTCGGCGTTGAGCCCATGTGCCGACGCGCCGACCGTGCTCACCTGCACGCCCTCCAGCGTGACCCCACCGCCGAGATTGTCGACGCCCCTGCTGTTGTCGCCGAGGGTGATGATGCTGCCGCCGAGCATCGAAAGGCGCGGACCCGAGCTCAGCCAGATGCCGGCGCCGTTTGCGCTGGAGATACGTATGTCCACATCGACCAGACGCGCCTCTCCGCTGCGGCCGCCGTTGCTGAGCCCGATGAATCCGGCCCCCATCTGCGTGCCGATGATGTCCACCTCGCTGCCGGCCGCCAGGCGCACTGCGGTGCTCTGCGCATGATCGGCCTGCATCGCGCCGTTCTCGATCCACAGCGTGCCGCCCTGGAAGTCGACGGCGATCGACGCGCGGCCCGCGACCCGGATGTCGGTGTCGCGCAGGGCGATGGCCTTGCTGCCGATCACGCCGTGGGCCGCACCCCCCAAGGTTTCGATGGAACCGTTGGACAGCGTAAATGTTCCGCCGGCGGTAGCGACCGCACCGGCGCTCCCCGCTTCGTGGGTGGTGATGGTCAGCCCGTCGCCCTCGATATGGCCGCTGTAGTAAGCGGCCATGCCATGGGACTGGTAGCCGGTTGTGTCGATGATCGCGTCGCGCATCCGCAACGTACCGCCGTTCACCTCCACCGCGGGGCTACGGTAGCCGCTGGTGGAAAAGACCATGCCTTGTCCGGCGGCATCGGGCAGCAGGTCGACCTGGCCACCGGACAGGATCGACAGCCCGATGGCGTAATCCCCATGCGTGGTGATGCTGCCGCCGTTGAAGATCATGCTGCCGTCTTTCTCGGCACGCACCGCTGCGGTGTTCTGGCCGCTTGTCGTCACCGTCACCGGTTCGCTGGCTCGGATGCTGCCGCCATTCAATGCATGCAGGAC
>NZ_JBFULO010000441.1:0-3039 GCF_054049855.1 Stenotrophomonas sp. P5_B8
CGGCTGGGATAGGCGCATACCCGGCCAACATATGCACCCCATGGCTGTTGATCGTGGGCATGGCACCGGCTTCTCCGCGAGAAACGGCCTTGACCACTTCATTTTTTAACGCCGATTCGCCCACCCGGTCAGGTTCGGGGTGATAGAGCAGCTTTCCGTCCTGGCCTACGACGTAAAGATACGACCCGTCCCGGTAGTAGTGCGTTCCAAGTAGGGTATGGAGCACGTTGGGCTCCTTCAAGTGGATGGACGCGCTGATGTAGCCTTGGTAGTCCCCAGACGGGTCAAAGATTGGTTGCGAGATGGTCAGGACTAACTTGCCGGTCGCAGAAACGTAGGGGTTGCTCACGAGCGGGGCGCGACTGGCGATCGCTAAGGAGTTGGCTAAGCTGGAAAGAACCTGGCCGTCGATCTGCGGTAGGGTCGGGGAAGATGCCGTCACTCGTCCTTGGTTGTCCACCACCACAACCGAGTTGAATGCATTTGTCTGGGATTGCAGTCGATGTGCCTCTGCGGAATCGACGCCACTGCCCATGCCTCCGGCTCCAATGGCCCGTGCGCTGTATTCCAGCTGCTGCTGGGTCGATACCAGAAAATTATGGGTGGTCTGCGCGAGCTTGTGGGCATAGACGCGGTTGGACTCAAGTGCGTTATTGATCAGCTGCTCGCGTTGGACCTGATACGCCGCAAACACCGCATTTGCCAACATGACCCCAGCTGAGAGAATGGCGAGCCCGACGATCAACCGTTGGAGATTAAGGTGTTTGGCGATCTTCCTCATATGTCCTGCGTCCCTTCGTACGATTCCATAATTGCCTCAGGCCAGCAGCACAAGATTCGGTGTTGAGGGCAGGGGCACCAGGCAAGGGGCGTCGGCTGCGTCCCTTGTCTAACTCAAGCCTACGATGACTGACAGGCGATGAACAAACGGCATTAACGGCAACGCCACTGACGCGATCTAGCCCTTAATGGTTAAGCGCACAGCGGTTGAGACCCCGGTGCAGGATCAGCCTTGCAAAAAAGTGCCGCACCCGCTGGTCACGACGGCCACCAATGGGGCGTCATTGCCTGAAACTCACCACGATCATCTGGGGGAGAACATCGTGGGCGGGCAATCCAGCGGCGCGCGGCCGGCCTCGGGTCTAAGTTGGATGACCCAAGGCAGTGTCGATCATTCCATCCAAGATGTAGACAGAGCGTGGAAAGGCGGTGAGGAGTTCATTCAAGAGTCAAGCACTGAGTCCAGTGGCGCGCGTCGGCTGGCGAGTTCTCGCGCATTTACGGGCCGGCCGAAGAACCACCCTTGGCCAATCGCCTGCGGGGCGAGGCTGCGGAGCATGGCCGCCTCGGCCGACGTTTCAATGCCCTCGATGGTCACGTCCAGGTTCAACTTGAGTGCTAGCTCATAAACGGCGGGAAGAACAGAACGAAGCGGAGAGTCGGTCGTAATGGCCCCCGTAAACAAACGATCAATCTTGATGCCATTGAAGCTCGTGCGAGCTAAGTGGGAGAAGTTCGAATGGCCCGTTCCGAAATCATCGATGAGGAATCGGAAGCCTGCCCCTTGAAGGAGCGCCATGTTTGTGAAAAATTCTGGCGTCACGATGTCGTTGCGTTCGGTCACTTCAAAACAGACTTGGAACGGCCTCAAATGCCGACTCTCAACTTGGCTCAGCGCGTAGTCGGGGAAGGARCCATCTGCAATATCCTCCGGCTCAACGTTGATGCAGACGTAGAGCTCGGCATCCGGTAGAAGAACTCCTTCGATGTCATCAAGCGCGGTGGCGAGGACGTATCTTGAAAGCACAGGGCCAAAGCCATTGACTTGGGCGAGGGGCACAAAGATGTCCGGACCGATCTCCTCCTCGGGGGAGATATGCCACCTGGCGAGCGCCTCGAAGCCAACGGTGGATCCGTCGGATATCTTTCGAAGGGGCTGAAACACGATGGTCAACTCACCGCTTTCTATCGCACTCTGTAGGCGTTGCTCTAGGCTCCTTTTCAAGTTGCGATAGCGGATTGCCATCCACCCCAAGCACAGGCCGGTGACCAGTCCCAAGCCAGCGAAAGTCGAGAGCAGGTGGGAGGGCAACGACCACAGCGCGGTGCGCGGTGAAGTAACTGCTGCGCAGACTCCGACCGTGTCGCTGCAATAGCTGCGCTCAAGCGTGTCGTTTCGATGCCAGTCCCGTGCGTCAGCGACAGGTTCAACTGACCTAAACGTGTATTCGCCATTGGCTGTGGCGATCACAATGCGGCTGGTCCTGGACGGATCTACATTGTCAAATGCAGACGGGGAAGTCACCGTAGCGACGTTGCCCCGGACCACGATGTTCGTGGCGATGTAGGGGGAATGGAGCACGTCAGACGACCTCCAAATGCCGGCTCCGTTTCGCTGAAACCTGGGGGCAGGCAAGACCATGGGGGGCTCCAAGGCTCCCCATAGGGCCGTGCAGACGATTTGGCCGTCGCGAACCTTTCCCACGTCGCTCATGTAGCTGGAACTGAAGGCGATGGCTTTGAGGTTTCGCAGATCTGTGTCGGAGCAATCTTCTCCGCGCGTTGCCAAGGCTTGCTTGGCGGCTGCGGCGCTGCTGCGCGCGATCACTTCTGCCTGACCAACTGCCAGTCGGGCGGCCGCAGACGCGCGTTCGACGTCTTGCACGTAGAGAACCGCCTGCGCGATTACGAGAGTGGTCAACATCGTCAACCCGACGGCCGCTGCCAAAGCTAAGCCATCTTGGGTCCTGTTGCGTTTGCGCATCTGTTTGAGCCTTGGGAAGCAATGGCTGTGTTTGGAGGTGCTCGCCAACGCTGGTATTTGATAGCACTTTGCGCCGCCAGGTGGAAGGAGGGGCGCTCTCTTGAGTGTCAGGGAGTAGGGCGTCGCGGGTTGTGTCCGCCCGGTGCTTGAAGGCAGTGGGGATTGGCCGTAAGTTGGTGGTCGGCAGGCGGTGGCCTATTCAGGTTTTCTGCGGCGGCGAGAGACCGGCCACTGCTTTCGGGCCGCTTCACTGTGCCCCCAGCAGTAAAGTCAGG
>NZ_JBFULO010000442.1:0-3035 GCF_054049855.1 Stenotrophomonas sp. P5_B8
TCGGTGATCGTGGTGCGGRSRSGAAGAGCAGCCGACCAACGGTCGGCTCTACGTGWCAGGGAYCACRTYGCCCCGKCGGTCGGCCCGTACGAACGCTCCGGTAGAGCCGACCGTYGGTCGGCTGCAMCGCGCGGAGCGTGGTGCATCCATCAGGCATCGCGGCGCCGGGAGGAAGGGCAGCCGACCGTCGGCCGGCACGTCCTACGTCAATGCGAGCGCTGTACCGCATAACGGGCCAGGCCGCGCAGGGCGGCGACGGCATCGTTGTCGGCCAGGCCGCCGAGCGCACGCTCGGCGGCATCGGCGTATTCGACCGCGCGGGCGCGGCTGTATTCCAGGCCGCCGGTGGCGTGGATGGCCGCCAGCACTTCCGGCATCGCCTCGGCGTCGCCGTTCTGCACGATCTCGCGCAGGCGCTCCCGGGTGGTGGCATCGGTATGCGCCATCGCGTGGATCAGCGGCAGGGTGGCCTTGCCTTCGGCCAGGTCGTCGCCCAGGTTCTTGCCCAGTTCCTCGGCGTTGGCCGAGTAATCCAGCACGTCGTCGGCGATCTGGAAGGCATAGCCCAGCGCCATGCCGTAGTCGTACAGCGCCTGCTGGGTGGCCTCGTCCACGCCACTGGCCAGCGCGCCCAGGCGGGTGCCGGCGGCGAACAGCACGGCGGTCTTGCGCTCGATCACGCGCAGGTAGGCGGCCTCGTCGGTGTCCGGGTTATGGACGTGCAGCAGCTGCAGCACTTCGCCTTCGGCGATGCGGTTGGTGGTGTCGGCCAAGATGCGCATGACCGGCATGCGGTCCAGCTCGACCATCAGCTGGAAGCTGCGCGAGTACAGGAAGTCACCGACCAGCACGCTGGGGGCGTTGCCCCACAATGCATTGGCGGTGCTGCGGCCGCGTCGCAGRCTGGATTCGTCCACCACGTCGTCATGCAGCAGGGTCGAGGTGTGGATGAACTCGATGATCGCCGCCAGCTGGTGGTGCTCGGGGCCGGCCTGGCCGACCGCATGGCCGGCCAGCATGACCAGCATCGGCCGCAGGCGCTTGCCGCCGGCGGAAATGATGTGGTCGGCGATCTGGTTGATCAGCACGACATCCGAGGACAGTCGGTGGCGAATCAGCGCATCGACGGCGGCCATGTCGGGCGCGGCGAGCGTCTGGATCTGGGGCAGGCCCAGCGCGGAGCGGGTGTCTTCGGTGATGGTCATGCGGTCTGACTTTCAGGCTTGACCTGAATTATAGGCGGTGCGGTCGTTTTCCGCCCGCGAAGGCCATCCGGGGCGGTCCGGGCCGGCCGGGGGGCGTGAATACGTATGCAGGTGGCGCCATCGCCGGAGACGCACGGATAAGCTTGTCGCTACGTTATGGCACCCCGATGCGGGTGCCGTGGAAGCCCGGAGGGGGGCCCTCAATGTCGCAGACTCCATGGTGGCGTGGCGCCGTCATCTACCAGATCTACCCGCGCAGTTTCCTCGACGCCAACGGCGACGGGGTAGGCGACCTGCCGGGCATCATCGAACGCCTGGACTACGTGGCGGCGCTGGGCGTGGACGCGATCTGGATTTCGCCCTTCTTCAAATCGCCCATGGCCGATTTCGGCTATGACATCGCCGACCACCGCGATGTGGATCCGCTGTTCGGCACGCTGGCCGATTTCGACCGGTTGCTGGCCAAGGCGCATGCGCTGGGCCTGAAGTTGATGATCGACCAGGTCTTCAGCCACACCTCGATCGACCACGACTGGTTCCGCGAGAGCCGCCAGGACCGCACCAACCCCAAGGCAGACTGGTACGTGTGGGCCGACCCGCGCGAGGACGGCACGCCGCCCAACAACTGGATGTCGATCTTCGGCGGCGTGGCGTGGCAGTGGGAGCCGCGGCGCGAGCAGTACTTCCTGCACAATTTCCTCGCGGACCAGCCGGACCTGGATTTCCATAATCCGGCGGTGCAGCAGGCGACGCTGGATTACGTGCGCTTCTGGTTGGACAGGGGCGTGGACGGGTTCCGCCTGGATTCGATCAACTTCTGCTTCCACGACGCGCAACTGCGCGACAACCCGGMCAAACCGGCGGACAAGCGCGTGGGCCGAGGGTTCAGCGCGGACAATCCGTACGCCTACCAGTACCACTACTACAACAACACCCAGCCGGAGAACATCGGCTTCATCGAGCGCCTGCGTGGGCTGCTGGACGAGTACCCGGGGACGGTGAGCCTGGGCGAGATTTCGGCCGAGGATTCGCTGGCCACTACCGCCGAGTACACCGCGCCGGGCCGACTGCACATGGGCTACAGCTTCGAGCTGCTGGTGAAGGATTTCAGCGCCGGCTACATCCGTGACACGGTGTCGCGGCTGGAAGCGACGATGACCGAAGGTTGGCCGTGCTGGGCGATCTCCAACCATGATGTGGAGCGCGCGGTAACCCGCTGGGGCGGGCACCCGGCGCAGCCGCGGCTGGCACGCCTGTTGGTGGCGCTGCTGTGTTCGCTGCGTGGGTCGATCTGTCTGTACCAGGGCGAAGAACTGGGCCTGGGCGAAGCCGACGTGCCGTTCGAAGCACTGCAGGACCCCTACGGCATTACCTTCTGGCCGAACTTCAAGGGCCGCGACGGCTGCCGCACGCCGATGCCGTGGACCGATGCGGCGCTGGCCGGGTTCACCAGTGGCGAGCCGTGGCTGCCGATTCCGGCCGAACACCGTGCCGCGTCGGTGGCGGTACAGGAACAGGACCCGCATTCGGTGCTCAACGCCTTCCGCCAGTTCCTGGCCTGGCGCCACACCATGCCGGCGCTGCTGGTGGGCGACATCGTGTTCCTGGAGACGGCCGAGCCGGTGCTGATGTTCGAGCGACGCCATGCGGGCGACACCGTGCTGCTGGCCTTCAACCTGTCTGCCGAGCCGGTGCGCGTGGCGTTGCCGGTGGGGCCGTGGCAGACGCTGTCGGTGCCGGGGCCCGATGCCGGCCATGTGGAAGGCAACGAAGTGGTGCTGCCGCCGCAGGCGATGTACTGCGCGCGCCAGGGCTGAGCTTTTCCGGTAG
>NZ_JBFULO010000443.1:0-3033 GCF_054049855.1 Stenotrophomonas sp. P5_B8
GCGTGGGGCCGGCCACGCGCGCGCTGCAGGGGCTCAGGCCGCCACGGCCGCGCGCCTGGCCACGCGCATTTCGGCCAGTCGGAAACGGCCCACCGTGTGCTGCAGATCGGCCGATTGCGCGTTCAGTGCGCGGGCCGACGCCGACGCCTCTTCCACCAGTGCGGCATTCTGCTGGGTCACCCCGTCCATCTGCACGATGCTCTGGTTGACCTGCTCGATGCCGGCCGCCTGCTCCTGGCTGGCGCTGGCGATCTCTTCGATCAAGCCCCCCAGTTCGCCCACCGAGCTCACCACCCGGGCCAGGGTCTGCCCGGCCTGGTCGGCCAGCTGGCTGCCCTGCGCCACCTGGCTGCTGGAGGCATCGATCAGCGTCTTGATCTCGCGGGCCGCCTGCGCCGAGCGCTGTGCCAGCGCCCGCACCTCCGAGGCGACCACGGCAAAGCCACGCCCTTCCTCGCCTGCGCGGGCCGCTTCCACCGCCGCATTGAGCGCCAGGATGTTGGTCTGGAACGCGATGCCGTCGATGACGGTGGTGATATCGGCGATGCGGTGCGAGGACGCCTCGATGCCGGCCATGGTCTGCACCACCTGCGCCACCGCCGCCCCGCCCTGCGCCGCCACCTCGGCGGCGTCGGCGGCAAGCCGGTCGGCACGCCGGGCATGGTCGGCGTTCTGCTTCACTGCTGCGGTCAGTTCTTCCAGCGAGGCGGCCGATTCTTCCAGGCTGGCGGCCTGCTGTTCGGTACGACGCGACAGATCCTCGTTGCCCGCCGCGATCTCCGCCGATGCGCTGGAGACCGCCACCGCCGCCTGCTGGATGTCGCCGACGATCGCGGTCAACTGCGCCACGCTGGCATTGGCATCATCGCGCATGGTGGCGAACACGCCCTGGAACTGGCCCTCGATGCGCCCGCGCAGGTCACCCGCCGMCAGCGCGCGCAGCAGCCCGGACAGCGCGGTCAGGTTGCGGTCGGCGGTTACCATCAGGGTATTGAGGCCTTCGACCATGTCGCGGAAGTCGTATTCGAAGGCATCGGCATCGCCGCGCTCGCTGAAGTCACCGGCGGCGGCGGCCGCGACCAGCCGCTTGATCTCGCCATTGATCGCCAGCAGGCGGCCACGCACACCGTTGACCGCCTCGGTGATGAGCGCCTTCTCGCCCGGCAGGTCTTCCATCGATGCGGACAGGTCGCCATCGGCGTAGGCCCGCACCAGTTCGACCATGCGCATCTTGGTCTGGATGTGCGCGTCCACCAGGTCGTTGGTGCCGGTCACCATCGTGCCGAATTCCCCCTCGAACCGGCTGGCATCGATGCGATGGCTGATCGCGCCATCGGTATGCCGGCGACTCATCTCGTTCTGCGCGTGGATGATCTCGCGCAGCTTGCCCTGCATCTGCTGCAGCGCGCCCATCAACTGCCCCACTTCATCCTGCCGTTGGACCACGATCTGCCGGTCCAGCCGTCCGGCAGCCACGTCGCGGGCCACCTGCCCGGCCTGCGCCAAGGGCACGCTGACCATGCGCCTGACCACCACCAGCAGCGCCACGATCACCGCCAGCAGGCCCAAGCCGGCCACCACGACGATATGCAGCATCAGCGAATGCAGAACGCTCTGCAGCACCGAGACCGGCTCCAGGCCGAGCACCGCCCATTTCCAGGGCGCGTAGGCCTGGGCCGAAACGAAATAGGCCTGGGATGCCGCGTCGCCGCTGCGGCGCAGGTGCACGATCGCCTGCTCGCTTTTGCCGGCCAGCAGTGCCTCCAGCGCCGGCCGATCGGCGGCGTCCACCTGACTGGCCAGCGTCTTGCCCTCATCGGCCGGCGCAGCGATCAGCGTGCCGAACTGCTCACCTGGACGCGTATCCAGCGCCAGGAAATGCCCCTGCTTGCCCAGCTGCGACGTGCGCAGGCGTTCCTTCAGCGCGGCCAGGCCATCGGAGTAGTTCTGCCCGACAAACACGATGCCGATCACCTTGGCGGTCGCGTCGGTGATCGGCAGGTAGTGGGTCATGTAGTCCACCCCGAACAGCCGCGCCGGGCCGGTGTAGCGACCGCCTTCCAGCAGGTTTCGGTACGCCGGATGTGCATGGTCCAGCACGGTGCCGAGCGCGCGGGCGCCCTCGGCGTTGCGCAGCGAGGTGGAGACGCGCACGAAGTCCTCCCCTTGGCGCACGAAGATCGTGGCCACCCCGCCGGTCGCCGCGGCGAAGCGGTCCACGGCCGCCTCCTGCAGGTTGATCACCTGGCCGCCCAGGCGCAGCGTCGGCACCTGGCGTGCGCCGACGGTAACCGGCGTGGCCGCATCCAGGATGCGCTCGCCGTCGGGCAGCAGCGCGCGGAACGTGCCGGCCATGCGCTCGGTGCTGTCGCTGAGGCTGCGGTCATAGAGCGCGACCGAATCGCGCATGAGCGCGGTGGACGATTGCAGGCCGGCCTGCACACGCTGCTGGTAACTGGCTGCCGACTGGCGGTAGATCAGCACCGCCAACAAGACAAAGGCGACGGCAGTGATCAGGCCCATCAGCAGCGCCAGGCGGGCGCCGAGGGAGGATGAGAAAACGGTGGCGGCACGGGTCGTCATCGTTGGTACTCGAAGGAAAAAGTGTGGGATGTTCGTCACACTTCTTATCGGCACCCTTTCTGGTCCTCTTTATGCAGGAGCACCTAGTCCTTTCCTACTAGATCGATTTCTCAAGTCGTTGTTTTTAAATGGATAACGGCGCAAATGGTCTTCACAAAACCCGATCGGCGTTCAGAAAGACGGCCGACGGCCGAGGACGGAGCAGCGCGGTCGCACTGAAGGCCGGCAATATCGTGCGTATGCGCAGGTACACCGTGCACCCCTTGGCAGCGCCCCATTCACGGCGCTAGACTAGGTCCAACGCGAGGCAAGGCCTGCGGGGTTTGTGTGACATCCGTGGGGCCATAGCTCAGCTGGGAGAGCGCGTCGTTCGCATCGACGAGGTCAGGAGTTCGATCCTCCTTGGCTCCACCAAATATTCGCCCGACCGGGCACAGGAAAGGCCGGAAT
>NZ_JBFULO010000444.1:0-3030 GCF_054049855.1 Stenotrophomonas sp. P5_B8
CATCAAGCCGACGGAAGTCTATATCTATGCGCTGGGAATGGAGCCTTGGTTTAAGTACTTCATGGGCATGGACTACGACCAGGATGCGCGCCAGATTCTGGAATCTGATCGCCTGCTCGCATCATGCGCCGACTCGGGCATCCATGCCGAACGGCTGTTTGCCAAGCGTATCTGGAACATCTAGCGCCCCCGACATACTTCTGCGTACCGGTCCCGCCAACTTTCGAGATGCGGTTGGAAACATCTACCGGAACGTGTCCCCTTGCAGTCAGCCTGCGCAACACCAATGAACCAAGAGGCGTCCATGCAGCTCTTCCAGCTCGTCCGATATCTCGATGAAAATGCCATCCATCTGGTCGTTGAAGAGGGGCGCCTGCGCGTCACTGGCGGGCAGGAGCTTCTTACCGCGGATGTCGTCGCTGCGTTGAAACAGCACAGGGACGCCTTGCTGGCGCTGGTAGCGAGCGAGATTGCATCGGGCCCGCCGGCATTCGCTGATGTCAGCGAAGCACCGTTGTCGTTCGCACAGCGTCGCATGTACTTTCTGCATCAGTACGATCCGCTTGCAACGCACTTCATTCTTCCGGTGGAAATGGCCCTGCATGGGCCGTTGCATGGCGAGCGGTTCGTAGCGGCGTTGGAGCGGGTGGTGGCTCGACACCGTATCTACCGCACGACGTACTTCGTCCAGGACGGTGTCGCTTCTCAGCGGTTCCGCAGCGACCTGACTTTTCGGGTGGAACAGGTCGATCTGAGCGGGTGCGGAACGGCGTCTGCCGAAGCAGAACTGGAGAACCAGCGCGATCGCGTGATGCATCGTCCCTTCGACCTTGCCGATGAGCTACCGATCAGGGCCAGCCTGCTGCGCCTTGCCGATGACCATCATGTATTCATGCTGGGTTTCCACCATATCGCCACGGATGAATGGTCCATTCAGCAGTTCGTGGCGGAACTTGCGAAGACCTATCGCAGTCTGGATGGTGAGGGGCAGGACGCGCCGGAGGCGGCTTTGCCCCCGTCCTATATGGATTACGCAGCGTGGCAGGTGCAGCGCTTTGCTGCGGGTGCCCTCGAGCCGGCCCGATCCTACTGGGCGTACACGCTGCACGGAGCCAAGGGTGTGCTTGAACTGCCACTTGACCATCCGCGACCGGCGCAGCAGGGGTATCGCGGCCGGCTGTTGGAGCGAAAGCTTCCTGGCGCGTTGCAGCAACGCGTCGCGGCTTTCGCACGTGAACACAGGTCAAGCGAGTACGCCTGCTACCTCGGTGCCTACGCGCTCCTGTTGAGTCGGCTGACGGGAGAGCGTGACCTGGTCATCGGCACGGATGTGTACGGCCGCGAGCATCCTGGAACCCAAGATACGGCGGGATTCTTCGTCAACCAGCTTGCACTGCGTTGTGTCGTGCCAATTGGCGCGAGCGTGGAAGGCTATCTGGAAGGGGTACAGGAGACGGTCAAGGATGCCCTTGACTATCAGGAGATGCCCTTCGACCAACTTGTCGACGATCTTGGCGTTGAACGGGATCCGGCGTTCCCGCCGCTGTTTCAGGTCAAGTTCCTGTACGCTCGGGACTCACGCGACCTCGAGCAGTTCGACGGCATAACCCTGCGTGAGCGCGCTTCCGACACCGTGCTTTCGCAGTACGATCTGACACTCAAGGTCAGCAGCGAACAGGTCAAGGTCTGGTTCAACCGAGATCTGCTTCGCGTGGAGACGGTGGCGCGCTGGCTGGACATGTACTTTGTGCTGCTCGAGGAATGCCTGCACCATCCTGCGGCCGACGTTGATGGCACGCTTGGCCATGTGCTGGAACAGCAGCTATTGCCTCTGGTCCAGGGCGAGCATGTGGAGGTGGATGCCACCCGGCTTTTCGAGGGCCTGGACCAGAGCGTGGAACGTACTCCCGATGCCATAGCGGTACGGTCTCCGGTCGGGGACCTCAGCTACAGCCAGCTGCAGACGATGGTTGGCCGTATAGCCTCGCGCCTGTCGCGCATGGGAATGCGGCCGGGAGACCGGGTCGGCGTCTATCTCGAGCGGTCGCCTGAGATGGCAGCAGCGGTCATCGCGGTCTTGCGTACCGGCGGCGTGCTGGTTCCCCTGGATTCGAGCTATCCCGCCGATCATACCGAGCATACGCTTGCGGACAGCAGCATAGCGATCATCATCACCCGGTCCTCGCTGTCCGATTACCTGCCGGAGTTCTTCGGCTTCACCCTTGATGTGGAAACACTGGGTGAACACGATACGTTCGACGAAAGCTACCCTGTAATCGACCCTGAGTCACCGGCCTACCTGTTGTACACATCAGGCTCTACAGGTCTACCGAAGGGTGTGTTCATCAGCCACCGGGCTTTTGCGAACCTCTGCGATTGGTACGTTCGCTTCGCCGAGCTGGATGCGGCGAGCCGCCTGTTGCTCATGATCCCTATCGGTTTTGACGCCTCGCTGAAGAACATCGTTGCTCCGGTGATCGCCGGTGGACAGCTTATCCTTGCTCCGGCCGAGGGTTTCGATCCTGCCGGGTTGCTGGACGTTATCGCGACGGCAGGTGTTTCGATCATCAACTGCGCGCCCAGTGCGGCGTATGCGCTGCTTCGAGAAGCGCAGCGGACCGGTTTCCATTCCTTGGCCAGCATGCGCCTGCTCGCATTGGGGGGGGAAGCGCTCGACCGCTCGCAGCTGAGTCCGTGGCTGTCCAGCGAGGTCTGCAACAGCCGGGTCGCAAACATCTACGGACCCACCGAGTGCGCGGATATATCCGTAGCCTTCGTTGCCGACAAGGCACAATGGTTGGCCCTGCCACAGGTGGTCATCGGTCGGCCCATCCAGAACACCCGGGCTTACGTCCTGGATGGCAGCCAGAGACTGTGCCCACGCGGTGTGGTTGGCGAACTGGTGATGGTCGGCGATGGCGTCGGACTGGGCTACCACCAGCGCCCGGAACTTACCGGGAAGAGTTTCGTGGACCTTCCGGTTCTCGGCGGGCGCGGATACCTGACGGGCGACTATTGTCGATACGATGC
>NZ_JBFULO010000445.1:0-3027 GCF_054049855.1 Stenotrophomonas sp. P5_B8
CGCGCAGCCACCTCCAGCACCAGCTTGCGCACCGGTTCGGCGACATTTTCGTGTCCATTGAGCGCACGCGAGACCGTGGCCACGGAGACCCGGGCTTCGCGGGCTACATCTTTGATTGTGATGGCTGCCTTGTTCACTTCGCCGCCCTCCACGGCTTAGAGATCTGGGGCTTGGCKCGGAATGTAAGCGTTTTCAATCCTGAATGTAAACACTACGTTAGGCCAATGTCGTACGGCGGTAACGCAAACCTGTCCTTGGCGGTCCCTCAGGGGACTCGCCAGGACAAGGCAGGACAAGGGTTTCAGCGGTTTTTGGCCGGGGCCTCGGCACGGATGGACAGCGCATGGATATCGGTGTCCATCATGCTGCCCAAAGCGGCATAGACGGCCCGGTGGCGCGCAAGTGGCAGCGTGCCCTCGAAGGCGGCGCTGACCACATGCACGTTGAAATGGCCGCGACCGTCGCGCGCGCCCTCATGCCCGGCATGGCGGTGGCTGTCGTCCTCCACTTCCAGCAGCTCCGGGTCCAGCGCCTGCTGCAGGGCCGCGCGGATGCGCTCGACCCGGTTCACGGCAGCACCTTGCGGAACGGGCGCACCTGCACGCGGGTGTAGACCCCGGCGGCCACGTACGGATCGGCATCAGCCCAGGCCCGGGCCAGCGCGAGCGAGCCGAATTCGGCGATCACCACGCTGCCGCTGAAGCCGGCCGGGCCCGGGTCCTCGCTGTCGATGGCCGGACACGGCCCGGCCAGCAGCAGGCGGCCCTCATCACGCAGGGCGGTCAAACGGGCCAGATGCGCCTCGCGCACCGACATGCGGGCGGCCAGAACATCGGCGCCGTCATAGCCTTCAATCACATACCACACAGGCAACTCCAGGGTTCAGCTAAACGAACCCGGCGATTCTAGCCCGCCTCGCTGGACACTGCGGGCCTGAACCCGTACTCTTGGATCCATTGCACGTGGCTGGACGCAGCAGCCCCGTCGGCACAAGGCTTCACTGCCACCCGACGACCGACCCGCTGCCCCACACCAGCACACGTAGACGACCTCCTTGTAGTTCTGTCGCTGCCCATCGCGGCGCGCCTTTGTGTTCGAAGTGTGGAACCGCGCCGACCCAGGCGTGTCATGGCCAGCCATCGTACCGCCCGGAATGCTCCGGCTGCGGGCACGGCGCGGCGACCGGTCCGTTGCAATACAGACGTCAACTTGATGACCTCCGAACTCGCGCTCGACGCGAACCCGCAAACCCGGCCGACCGCCCCACAGCAGCAGGAAATGCCGCTGGCTGTAGTGCATGGTCAACCGGTCCTGCAGATTCCGCAGGACCTGTACATCCCGCCGGATGCGCTGGAAGTCATCCTGGATGCGTTCGAAGGTCCGCTGGACCTGCTGCTGTACCTGATCCGCCGGCAGAACCTGGACATCCTGGACATCCCGGTGGCCGAGATCACCCGGCAGTACGTCGAGTACATCAACGTCATGCAGGAGCTGCGCTTCGAACTGGCGGCCGAGTACCTGGTGATGGCGGCGATCCTGGCCGAAGTGAAGTCGCGGATGCTGCTGCCGCGGCCGCCCAGCATCGAGGGCGAGGAAGCCGATCCGCGCGCCGAGCTGGTGCGGCGGCTGCAGGAGTACGAACGTTTCAAGCAGGCAGCCGAGGACATCGACAGYCTGCCCCGCCAGGACCGCGACACCAGCCTGGCCCATGCCTTCGTCCCCGACCGGGCTGCGGTGAAGCTGCCACCGCCGGTGGACCTGAAGGAAATGCTGGTGGCGTTGTACGACGTGCTCAAGCGCGCCGAGCTGTTCACCGGCCACGCGATCAAGCGCGAGGCCCTGAGTGTCCGCCAGCGCATGGGCGATGTGCTGGGCCGGCTGGAAGATGGCCGGTTCTACCGTTTTGAATCGCTGTTCACCGCCGAAGAAGGCAAGCTGGGGGTGCTGGTCACCTTCCTGGCCCTGCTCGAACTGGCCAAGGAACAGCTGCTGGACATCGTCCAGGAAGCACCGCTGGCGCCGATCTACGTCAAATCCCTGGCCGCCGGCAACACCAACGAACCGCTGCAGTTCAACAGCGAGTTCGACGACGCCGACGCCGCCAACGCATCCGACTGAGCACCCGACCCACGCATGGATCAACCGCTGATCAACCGTATCGTCGAAGGCGCGCTGCTGGCGTCCAGCCAGCCGCTGACCCTGGCGCAGCTGCAGGGCCTGTTCCCCGAAGAGGAACCGGCACCGCCGGGCAGCATCGAACGCGCGCTGGAACTGCTGCGCGAGGCCTGCGCCGATCGCGGCGTCGAGCTGGTCGAGGTGGCCTCCGGCTTCCGCTTCCAGGTCACCAACGAGGTCCACGGCTACATCAGCCGGTTGTGGACCGAACGCAAGACCCGCTACACCCGTGCCACCCTGGAAACGCTGGCGCTGATCGCCTATCGCCAGCCGATCACCCGCGGCGAGATCGAGCAGGTGCGCGGCGTGGCGGTGAGCAGCAACATCATCCAGGCCCTGGAAGAGCGCGAATGGATCCGCGTGATCGGCCACCGCGACGTGCCCGGCAAGCCGGCGCTGTTCGGCACCACCAAAGGCTTCCTGGATTACTTCGGGCTCAAGCGCCTGGACGAGCTGCCGCCGCTGTCCGAGTTGCGCGACCTGGGCGAACTGGAACCGCAGCTGCCGCTGGACAACGACGGCCAGCCCGCCGGTCGCCTGGCCGCCGGCGCAGCCACCCCGGAGGGCGCGCTGGATGCCGACGCGGCCAATGACGACACCGACCTGCCACTGGCAGGTGAAGAAGAATCGCAGGACAATTCACCCGTCGGCGCGCAGATCCCTGCCCCCGACGTTGCTGCAGAAACAGATACCGAATTCAACGCGCCGTTGTCGCCCCGCGACGACGACGCTGGAATGACCGCCCCTGATGGCGAACCCGATACCGCGCCGGGAGAGCGCGCGGCGCCCCAGAACGAAACCGAAAACAACGCCGTCGCGAAGACGACCGTGGCTGTTGACGAAGCCGATCCC
>NZ_JBFULO010000446.1:0-3024 GCF_054049855.1 Stenotrophomonas sp. P5_B8
GCGCTGATCGCTGCCGCCAACGCCGGCACCGCCTCGGGATCGCAGCCGTGCTTGCTGTCCTCGTCGTCGATGTTGACCTGGATCAGCACGTTCAGCGGGGCGAGGGCGGCGGGCCGATGCGCGGCCAGCGCCGTCACCAGTTTGGGCCGGTCCACGCTCTGCACCCAGTCGAAGTGCCGGGCGGCCAGCTCGGCCTTGTTCGATTGCAGGTGGCCGATCAGATGCCATTCCAGGCCCAAAGCGGCCAGCGCCTCGATCTTGCCCAGCGCTTCCTGCACGTAGTTCTCGCCGAACGCGCGCTGGCCCTGGGCGGCCAGTGCCGCCACCGCCTCGGCCGGTTGGGTCTTGGACACGGCCAGCAGGGCAGGGTCTGGCCGTCCGGCGGCGGCGGCTGCGTTGTGCAGGTTCAGCAAAATCGTCGGCAGGGGCAGCGCGGACACGGGCGTTTTCCGGTAGATCAGGAACGCTATACTGCCGCCCGGGGAAAGAACCTTCCAGTCGCAGCAGTCATGGGGAGTAGCAGCGCATGGATATCGCCGAACTGTTGGCGTTTTCCGTAAAGAACAAAGCGTCGGATCTTCATCTGTCGGCAGGCCTGCCGCCGATGATCCGCGTCGACGGCGATGTCCGTCGCATCAATATTCCGGCATTGGACCACAAGCAGGTACACGCGCTGGTCTACGACATCATGTCGGACAAGCAGCGTCGCGATTACGAGGAATTCCTCGAGGTCGACTTCTCGTTCGAGATTCCGTCGCTGGCACGTTTCCGCGTCAACGCCTTCAACCAGAACCGCGGCGCCGGTGCGGTATTCCGTACCATTCCGTCCGAAGTGCTGACGCTGGAAGACCTGAACACGCCGCCGATTTTCCGCGAGCTGATCGACCAGCCGCAGGGCCTGATCCTGGTCACCGGCCCGACCGGTTCGGGCAAGTCGACCACGCTGGCGGCGATGATCGACTACATCAACAAGAACGAATACGGCCACATCCTCACCGTCGAGGATCCGATCGAATTCGTGCACACCTCGCAGAAGTGCCTGATCAACCAGCGCGAAGTGCATCGCGACACGCACGGCTTCAACGAAGCGCTGCGCTCGGCCCTGCGTGAAGATCCCGACATCATCCTGGTCGGCGAATTGCGCGATCTGGAAACCATCCGCCTGGCGTTGACCGCCGCGGAAACCGGCCACCTGGTGTTCGGCACGCTGCACACCAGTTCGGCGGCCAAGACCATCGACCGCATCATCGACGTGTTCCCCGCCGGCGAAAAGCCGATGGTGCGCTCGATGCTGTCCGAGTCGCTGCGCGCGGTGATCTCCCAGGCCCTGTTGAAGAAGGTCGGTGGCGGGCGTACCGCCGCGTGGGAAATCATGGTGGGCACTCCGGCCATCCGCAACCTCATCCGCGAGGACAAGGTGGCGCAGATGTACTCGGCGATCCAGACCGGCCAGCAGATGGGCATGATGACCCTGGACCAGCACCTGCAGGACCTGGTCAAGCGCAGCCTGATCACCCGCAACCAGGCGCGCGAGTACGCCAAGGACAAGCGGATTTTCGAATAGTGGTAGTGCCGGCCGCTGGCCGGCTCCTGGAAACCTTCGGAGTACACCGCGATGAGCACCACCACCATCGACTTCACCTCGTTCCTCAAACTGATGGCGCATCAGAAGGCGTCGGACCTGTTCATCACCGCGGGCATGCCGCCGGCGATCAAGGTCAACGGCAAGATCTCGCCGATCACCCAGACCCCGCTGACGCCGCAGCAGAGCCGCGACATGGTGCTCAACGTGATGACGCCGGCGCAGCGCGAAGAGTTCGAAAAGACCCACGAATGCAACTTCGCCATCGGCCTGTCCGGTGTCGGTCGCTTCCGCGTGAGCTGCTTCTACCAGCGCAACCAGGTCGGCATGGTGCTGCGCCGGATCGAAACGCGCATCCCTACGGTTGAAGAGCTGAACCTGCCGCCGATCATCAAGACGCTGGCGATGACCAAGCGCGGCATCATCCTGTTCGTGGGCGCTACCGGTACCGGTAAATCCACCTCGCTGGCGGCAATGATCGGCTACCGCAACCACAACTCGACCGGGCACATCATCACCATCGAAGACCCGATCGAATTCGTGCACAAGCACGAAGGTTGCATCATCACCCAGCGTGAAGTGGGCATCGATACCGACAGCTGGGAAGCGGCGCTGAAGAACACCCTGCGCCAGGCGCCGGACGTGATCATGATCGGCGAAGTGCGTACCCGTGAGGGCATGGACCACGCCATCGCGTTTGCCGAAACCGGTCACCTGGTGCTGTGCACGCTGCACGCCAACAACGCCAACCAGGCGATGGATCGCATCATCAACTTCTTCCCCGAAGACCGCCGCAACCAGCTGTTGATGGATCTGTCGCTGAACCTCAAGGGCGTGGTCGCCCAGCAGCTGGTGCCCTCGCCGGATGGCAAGTCGCGCAAGGTCGCGATGGAGATCATGCTCGGCACGCCGCTGGTGCAGGACTACATCCGCGATGGCGAAATCCACAAGCTCAAGGAAGTGATGAAGGAGTCGGTGCAGCTGGGCATGCGTACCTTCGACCAGAGCCTGTTCGAGCTGTACCAGGCCGGCGAGATCAGCTACGAGGACGCCCTGCGTTACGCCGACTCGCAGAACGAAGTGCGCCTGCGCATCAAGCTGTCCCAGGGCGGTGATGCGCGCACGTTGTCGCAGGGCCTGGACGGGGTGGAGATCTCCGAAATGCGCTGAGGCCTCGGCCGCGTTCCCACGGCCAGCGGCAGGCGCGCGATCCTGCCCGTGGCCGACGCATGCCCACCCGCTGGCGGACGTAATTCTTCTCTGGCATAGTCGCGCCGCCCCCCGATCGGGGGCGCGGTACCGGCGGCCGCCGGCCCACAACCTGCCAGGCAAGACTGCATATGGACATGCACAACCCCTACAGCCCGCCGCGCCAGACGTTACCCTCGTCTGGTCAGCCGATGTCCGCGCCTCTGCCGCCGGACCAGCGTGCGGGGCTGCTG
>NZ_JBFULO010000447.1:0-3012 GCF_054049855.1 Stenotrophomonas sp. P5_B8
CTTCTGATCAGGTCGATATAGCTGCGTGCGAGTCCGGCCACGGTGCCCGGGCCCGCGCCCTCAGCGGGAGGGGTCGGGTACTGGATGGCATACAGAGTGGCAGCTTCCCCGATCGCTGAACACAGTTTGGCGTAGTGCGCAGCATCTCCGGTTCCGCCATGCACGCAGAAGAGCGGTGGCGCCGCGCTATCGTTGGACAATCTGGTCAATRCGCTGCGCGGCGTTTCCGGCGGGGTCCCGCCAAGTTCGAGGGCCGCGATCGACTGGCGTTCAAACAGGTCGCGGACCGAGATCTTCACGCCGAGTGCCTTCTGGGCGCGGTTGATCATCCGTATGGCGGAGACGGAATTTCCTCCGAGTTCGAAGAAGCCATCGGTAATGCCGACCTGCTCCTGGCGCAGAACTTCGGCCCAGATCCTGACCAGTCCGGCTTCGATCTCGTTTCGCGGCGCAACAGGGCCTGCCTTGGCGCGTAGGCAGGCGGGGTCGGGCAAGGCCTGTTGATCAACTTTTCCGCTCGGTGTCAGCGGAAGCCGGTCGAGCAGGATGATGCTGGCAGGACGCATGTAGACGGGGAGTTCGCGGCTGAGCAATGTTTGCAGTTCTGCAGCACGGAGCGGTCGGCCCGAGACGAGGCGAAGTCGGTTCAGATGCGGAAGGCTGGCCAGTACGCGTTCTGCGGGCAGACCGAAGTCCACCAGGCAGGCGAACTCGTCCACGCCCGCATCGAGCAGGCCGCGTACGGTCTCCTGGCACGATTGCGGGGAGCCGATCAGTGCCTTGCTGGCAAGGAAGCGGTCGACGGCAAGGCTGATCACTTCGTCGGAGAGTTCATGATCAGTTTGCACGTCGAGGCCAAGGGCTGCGCCGACATCCTTGCGCAGCTTCAACTGCGATCGGAAGTAGTTCTGCAGGTGTGGCCGGGCCTCGGCGATGGCTGCCGCCGCGTCTTCGTCCATGTAGGTGTGCAGCATCACCGCAACCCGGCCGGTGGACGGGTCATGCCCGGCCTGTTGCCTCGCTTCGCGATAGGCGGCGATCTTGTCGGCCAAGCCTGCCACGGTCGTGTTGAGGACGTGGGTGAGGACATTGGCGCCGACGCGACCGGCATCGGCGAACGTCTGAGGGGCACCTGCAGCGGTAATCCAGACCGGTAGCTCCGCTTGCACCGGACGCGGCTGGGTACCGATCTCGACCACGTCGCCGACGCCGTTCTTTCGCGTGATGGTGCCGCCGCGCCAGAGCGTCCGGACGTGTTCGATCCCCTCGAGCATGGCCTGATGGCGCTGTTGGAAGTTGTCTGGCGCGAGTACGAAATCGTTGGGGACCCAGCCGGAGGCGAAGGAGAGGGCAACACGGCCACCGGAGAGGCGATCAACGACGGCCCATTCCTCGGCAACCCGAAGCGGGTCGTGCAGCGGAAGTACGACGCTGCCCGAACGCAGCTGCAGCGTCTTGGTAACCATGGCTGCGGCCGCGCTCAACACCGACGGGTTCGGGAATGCCGCACCCACCTCGGTGAAGTGCCGCTCTGGTGTCCAGATAGCGTTGAAGCCCATCTGGTCCGCTACTTTCACGCTTTCGATATACAGCGCCAGCTCATCGGTTCCGGGCGTGCTGGTGGCATCGGAGAAATAGAACAGGCCGAAGGGAGCCGGATCAGCTGCCGCGGCCGGTGTCGGGACCACGTAAGCCGCCAGTTGCTGGTCGTCGCCGTGGCTGACCACGATAGATTCGGCCACGCCGGGGTGTTGCTCCAGGGTGCTTTCGATCTCGCCGGGTTCGATACGAAACCCATGTTTGTTGATCTGACGGTCGGCGCGACCGCGATGCTCAAGGCCGATGCCATTCCGCCAGATGACGCGGTCTCCGGTGCGATACAGCCGTACACCCGGTTGGAGAGGTGAGTCGATGAAGGCTTTGGAGGTCAGCTCGGGATTGCCGAGGTACCCGGGCCCCAGACCGTGGCTGCTGACGTAGAGCTCGCCCTCCACGCCGTGCGGTACCGGTCGCATGTGTTCATCCAGCACATACACTTCTACGCCGGGCAGTGGCCGTCCGATTGGCACGGTTGCACCACCTTCGCTGGGGCTGAAGGTATGTGCGCTGGCGTCCCAGAACTCGGTGGTGCCATAGATGTTGACCAGTTCCACATGGGGCAGCGCGTCGTGGAAACGTTGTGCCAATTCGGCCTGAAGTGGTTCGCCGCTGGAGACACAGAGGCGCAGGGCAGGCAGGTTCTGGCCGGTGGCCTGTAGATGCGATGCGAGGCCGGCAAGCAGCGTGGGTACTAGGACGATGTGGCTGACGTTACCTTTGCGCAGGGCCAGGCAGAGCTCCTGCGGATCCAGCAGTGCGGCCTGTGGGATGACCTCAATGGTGGCTCCCGTGATCAGCGGCAGGAATACCTCCCACAGCGAATCGATGAAGTTGATGGAGGTTTTCTGGGCATAGATTTCACTTCCATCGCGTCGCTCGCGTTCGGGCAGCAGGCGACCGGTGAGCATTCGATGAAGGCCCGGCACGCCCTTGGGTCGACCGGTAGAGCCAGAGGTGTACAACACGTAGGCGGTATCGTTTGCAGAGGTCTTTGGATCAGTCCATGGCTGGTCTTGTCCGGTGATCTGGTCGATCAGCACGGTCCTGGCCTTTGGCAGATCAAGCAACGACTGCTGGCTCGAATGGGTTACCAGGACGCTGCAGCCGCTGTCGCGGGCCATGTAATCCAGGCGCTCGGTCGGGTAGTCCGGGTCCAACGGGAGATATATCCCGCCCGCCTTGAACACGGCCAGAAGCGCGACGATCTGGTCAAGCGAGCGCGGTAGGCAGATACCAACCACGCTGTTGCGCTCCACGCCGACGCTCTGCAGGTGGCCGGCAAGGGCCACCACTCGATTGCCGAGCTCACGATAGGTCAGCGCCTCATTCCCCGATCGGACGGCGATGCAATCGGGATGACGGGTGATCGCATCATCGACATGATGCTGGATGCTTCCCGCTGCTGCCACCAAC
>NZ_JBFULO010000448.1:0-2989 GCF_054049855.1 Stenotrophomonas sp. P5_B8
GCGCGATGGTGTGGGACGAGCTGGAAGAAGCGTTGGAGAAGAACGAAACCATCACCGGTCGCATCAGCGGCAAGGTCAAGGGTGGTTTCACCGTGGACATCAAGGATGTCCGCGCGTTCCTGCCGGGTTCCCTGGTCGATGTGCGCCCCGTGCGCGATCCGGCCTACCTGGAAGGCAAGGAGCTGGAATTCAAGCTCATCAAGCTGGACCGCAAGCGTAACAACGTCGTGGTTTCGCGCCGCGCTGTCGTCGAAAGCGAGCACTCGGAAGAGCGCGAGCAGCTGATGGACAAGCTGCAGGAAGGCGCGATCCTGAAGGGTGTCGTCAAGAACCTGACCGATTACGGCGCGTTCGTGGACCTGGGCGGTATCGACGGCCTGCTGCACATCACCGACATGGCCTGGAAGCGCGTGCGCCATCCGTCCGAAGTCGTGAACGTCGGCGACGAGCTGGACGTCCGCGTGCTGAAGTTCGACCGCGAGCGCAACCGCGTTTCGCTGGGTCTGAAGCAGCTGGGTGAAGATCCGTGGGACAACATCGCCCGTCGTTACCCGGCCAACAGCCGCGTCTTCGGCAAGGTCTCCAACGTCACCGATTACGGCGCATTCGTCGAGATCGAGCCGGGCGTGGAAGGCCTGGTGCACGTGTCGGAAATGGATTGGACCAACAAGAACGTCAACCCGTCCAAGGTTGTGCAGGTCGGTGACGAAGTTGAAGTCATGGTCCTGGACGTCGACGAGGAGCGTCGCCGCATCTCGCTGGGCATGAAGCAGGTTGCCGCCAATCCGTGGGAAACCTTCGCTGCCATCCACAAGAAGGGCGACAAGGTGTCGGGCCAGATCAAGTCGATCACCGACTTCGGCATCTTCATCGGCCTGGACGGCGGTATCGATGGCCTGGTGCACCTGTCCGACATCAGCTGGAACACCACCGGCGAAGACGTGGTCCGCAACTACAAGAAGGGCGACAACCTGGACGCAGTGGTCCTGGCCGTCGATCCGGAGCGCGAGCGCATCAGCCTGGGCGTCAAGCAGCTGGAGCAGGATCCGTTCGGTCAGTACATGGCGGCCAACCCGAAGGGTTCCAAGGTCGAAGGCGTGGTCAAGGAAGTGGACGCCAAGGGCGCTACCATCGAACTGGCTGACGGCATCGAAGGCTACGTGGCCGCTCGCGATGTTGCGAACGAGCGCGTGGACGACGCGACCCAGTTCCTGAAGGTCGGCGACAAGGTTGAAGCCAAGTTCGTGGGCATGGATCGCAAGGGTCGTACCCTGCAGCTGTCGATCAAGGCCAAGGACGATGCGGAAATGCGCGAAGTGCTGGAGGAATACCAGTCCTCTTCGGCGTCCAGCGGCACCACCCAGCTCGGCGCGCTGCTGCGTGCACAGCTGAACGGCAACAAGTCCGAGTAATCGGTCTGTCGCTGTCGTAGTTTCCTGGACGGCCCGGACAACAGTCCGGGCCGTTTCAGGGTCTAGTTCCCCCCGAAGAGCCCGTAATGACCAAATCCGAGCTGATCGAAATCCTGGCGCGCCGACAGGCGCATTTGAAGTCGGACGATGTCGATCTGGCCGTGAAGTCGTTGCTGGAAATGATGGGTGGGGCGYTGGCCGGCGGGGATCGCATCGAGATCCGCGGGTTCGGCAGTTTTTCGTTGCACTACCGGCCACCCAGGCTGGGGCGCAACCCCAAGACCGGGGAGTCGGTCGCATTGCCGGGCAAGCATGTCCCGCATTTCAAACCCGGCAAGGAGCTGCGCGAGCGCGTCAGCGCCGTGGTGCCGCTGGAAAGCGACCCCGCGTAGAGCGGACCGTTGGTCCGCTGCTTTTTTCGTTCCGGGCCTCTTTGTCCCGCTGCTCTATATTCCGCTACTCTTTGAATCTCCCGGAACTGGAGATGCTACATGAAAGTCGTACGTCTGCTTGTGCTGCTGGCGGTTCTGGTCGCCGGACTGATTATTGGTGCGCTCAACTCGGACAAGATGGTTCTCAGTCTGGGCTTCACCCAAATCACCAMCACCACCGGCCTGGCGATCATTGTCGCCCTGTTGTCCGGTGCCATCATCGGCGGCGGCATCGTGCTGGCCAGCCTGGTGATCCCGTTGTACGCGAAGCTGCGCAAGGCGCAGAAGGCTGTCCCGACCGCGGTCGTGGCGCCGGCTTCCACCCCTTCTTCTACTTTCGACGGACGCTGAGCCCCGATGGAATTTGTCTCCGAGTGGTTCTGGTTCTTCCTGTTCCTGCCGTTGGCGGCGTTGTCCGGCTGGGTGATAGGCCGTCGCGGTGGCCAGCGCCATGGCGACAACCAGGTCAGCCGCCTGTCCAGCACCTATTTCCGTGGCCTGAACTACCTGCTCAACGAGCAGCCGGACAAGGCGATCGAGCTGTTCCTGCATATCGCCGAGCTGGACAAGGAAACCTTCGAAACCCAGGTCGCGCTGGGCCACCTGTTCCGCCGTCGTGGCGAGGTGGATCGTGCGATCCGGCTGCACCAGGGCCTGGTCAACCGTGCCGACCTGAATGACGCGCAGCGGGTGCAGGCACTGCTCGCCCTGGGCGAGGACTACATGAAGTCCGGGCTGCTGGACCGTGCCGAAACCGTGTTCAGTGAGCTGGCGCAGATCGACCAGCGCGCGCCGCAGGCGCTCAAGCACCTGATCGGGATCTACCAGGCCGAGCGTGACTGGGAAAAGGCGATCGACAACGCCAGCCGCTTCGAGGAAGTCACCGGCGAGCCGATGGGCAAGCTGATCGGGCAGTTCGAATGCGAACTGGCCGAGCGCTTCCGCGGCGCCGGCAAGATCGAGGAGGCGAGGGCGGCCATCGCGCGCGCCTACCAGGCCGATGCGATGTCGGTCCGCGCCGGCATCATCGAGGGCCGTCTTGAAGCGGATGCGGGCAATGCCGAAGCCGCCGTGCGCGCCTTCGAGCGCGCCGCGCGCAACGATCCCGAATACCTGCCCGAAGTGCTGCAGGCGCTGATGCAGAAC
>NZ_JBFULO010000449.1:0-2979 GCF_054049855.1 Stenotrophomonas sp. P5_B8
GCGCATGCCCTTGGAGGCGAAATAAAGGAGGAGGGGGCGGCCGCAGGCCGACGCCGGGGGACATTCGCCGGAAAGGGCATGCGCGCCCAATGCCCGACCCACCGACGGCCGCGTCTGAAGAGTTTCAGAACGCGCTTCAGGCCTGCAATATGGCGGGGAGATGGATAAGAAAAAGGCGGCCATTGGCCGCCTTTTTCCCGTTACCGGTTGTGCCCGATCAGAACTGCACGGACCAGCGTGCGGTCACACCGTGATCGCGCGACTCGCTGCCGAACTGGCCGTTGTAGCCCAGTTCCAGCTGGTTGCGCGGGCTCAGCCAGGCCGACAGGCCCAGCTCGGCGACCACGGCGTGGTCGGCGATGGCCGCACCGCTCACGGTGAAGCTGCTGCCACCGGCCAGGGCCAGATCGGCGACCTGGCTGCGGTCGCCCCAGGCGCGACGGTAGCCGACGCCACCGCGCACGTGCAGCCAGCTTTCCTGCTGCCAGGAGGCCTTCAGGCCACGGTCGAAGCGCACACCGGCAGTGCCGATGTTGCTACGGGTGTCGCCCACGTTGCCGTGCAACGCCGCGGCACCGCCCTGCTCGTTGATGCCGTCCACGTCCACCTCGACGCGGGCCACCTGCAGGTATGGCTCCAGGCCGGCTTCGGCGTCGCCGATGCGGTAGGCACCTTCGACGAAGAGCTGGCGGGTCTTGGCGTCGTAACGGGCAGTCAGCGTGTCCTGGTAACCGGCGAAGGCCAGTTCGCGCTTGCTGTCCACCTCGTGACGGCTGTAACCCAGGCCCGCGCGCAGGCCGAAACCGCCCCACTGATTGCCGACGTAAGCACCGAAGTGGGTGTTGTCGATTTCAGCGCGGGCACGACGGCCCTGGCCCTGCTTGCTGTCGGTACGACCGGTACCGATCAGCCCGCCCACCTGCCAGCCACCGCCGAACTGGTGGTCCGCACCGACCAGCAACCCGTTGCTGTTGCTTTCGGTCCGGGCGGCGTTGGCATCGCCGTCAAGCTTGCCGCTGCCGCCGATGGCCTGCACCCACACACCGGTCACCGCTTCTTCGCTGGCGCCCGGTGCACGTGCACCGAGGCTGCGGCTGAGTGCGGCATCGCGCAGGTAACGGCTGCTTTCCACCAGCACCATCGGCGCGGCGGCATGCAGTTCACCACTCAGGCCGTCCAGCGCCGCGCCGACCTGGGCCGGGAACAGCTGGGTCAGCGGCTTGGGCAGGCCCTGGTTCAGCGCCAGGCCGTCGGCGCTGCGTGCCACGGCGAGTTGGTTGGCGGTCACCGCGGCGCTGGCCAGCGCGTTGCCGCGGGCGACGTTGATCTGCACACCGTCCGTGCCGTAGCCGAGGTTGAACTGCAGGAACGGCGAGAACGAACTGAAGTCCACGGTCGCAAAGCGTCCGTTGACGCCGCCGTCGGCCTGCAGGAAGTTGAACTGCTCGCCGAGGTAGTAGGTGCCCGCTTCCGGCAGCGCCTTCAGGGTGCCGTCCAGGGTAGCGGTGCCGGTCACATGCAGCTGGTCGCTGCGGCTGCCCGGGGCCAGTTCGGCCAGGTACACGCCGGTGGCGGTCTGCACGTAATCGCCGTCGACGGTCAGCGTGCCGATCGAATTGCCCGGCGCGATGATGCCTTCCACGCGGGTATCGCCCAGACGGCCGATGCCCTGCAGCGCGCCCTTGGCGCCGACGACGGTGGCACCGCCGGTCTGCACGCCATTGAAGGACACCACGCCGCCGCTGATGTTCAGGTCGGTGTTGTCCAGCACGCCGGTGGCGGTCACGCGGCTGCTGCCACCGATGCTGTTGAAGGTCATGTCGCGCAGGGTGCCGTTGAGCAGCAGCTGGCCGCCGGTGACATCCAGCGAAGCGGTCAGCGCGTTGACGCCGTTGAGCTCCAGGATGCCTTCACGCACGATCGCACCGTTGAAGCTGTTGTCACCGCTCAGGCGCAGCCAGCCGATGCCCGACTTGGTCAGCTTGCCCGGGCCGCCGATGTCATTGGTCCAGTCGTCCCACGCATCGCCTTCCCACACCTTCAGGCCGCCGGCCTTCTGGTTCATCACCACGTTGGTGTCCACGCGCAGCTGGCCGTAGCCTTCGATGGCCTTGGCCAGGTTCACCAGGCCCCAGCCGTAGACGTCGTCCACGCCGGCAGCACCGAGGTCGGTGGCGGTGGTCAGCAGCACATCGCGCACCTGCGCGTTGTCCAGGTAGGGGAAGCGTTCGAACAGCAGGCCCAGCGCGCCGGTGACATGCGGGGCGGCCATGGAGGTGCCGCTCAGGTCTTCGTAGCCATAGGTCGGAGACTGACCGTTGATGTCCAGCTTCAGATTGCCGTTGTCGTCGTACAGATCCGCGTCGATCTGCGAGTCCGGGCCGTAGACAGTGGACGTGATGTTCGAGCCCGGGGCCGCCAGGCACCAGTTCGCCGCAAAGCCGCAGCGCATGGAGCGGTTGCTCAGCTCGAGTTCTTCATTGACGTTGACCACCGCCAGCCAGTACGGCTCGATGTCGGCGACCGCGCGCGGGAGAGAGGCATACATGCCGGCAATCGGGGCTTCTTCCGGCGACGGGTTGACCGCGTCGGTGTTACCTGCGGCCCACACCTGGATCAGACCGCGGCTACGCGAGCCTTCGGCCATCGCGGCCAGCTGGTTCTCGAATACCGGGTGGGCCAGGTACATGTCCAGGTCTTCAACGGTACCCGGCTCGCTGCTGAGCCCCCAACTGTGGTTGACCGCGCGCACACCCTGCGCATTGAGCTGTGCGTATAGTTGCGGGAAGATCGAATCATCGGCGCCCAGTGCCGCCACCGTCTGCGACGAGGGATAGAAGCGCCCATCGATCTCGACGACGGTCAGGTAGCTCGCGCTGTTGGAGAACAGGCGCGCCACACTCAGATCGGCGCCGAAGGCCACACCGTGGGTACCATTGCCGTCACGGTTGGCCGCAATGGTGCCCGACACGTGGGTGC
>NZ_JBFULO010000450.1:0-2966 GCF_054049855.1 Stenotrophomonas sp. P5_B8
GTTCGCGGCGGATCCGCGCCGCATCGATCCGCGCCGGGAACATGTCGAACGGAATGACGTTGGCGCCCTTGGCGAAGATCGGCACGCCGTTGATCACGAAGGCGAAGCCCTGCCCGCCCTGGCGGTCGGCCTCGCGACGCAGCTCCACGGTGCGCAGGCCGATGCGCTGCTCGATACGGCGTGGCGTAGCACTCTCGGGTGCCAGCGTGGCACGCACGGTATAGCGCGCCTGTTCGCCCTGCCCCGCCGGCCACCAGCGGCGCGGCTGTTTGAGCGAGACCGGCACGGTAATGGCGTTGTCGCCGGCACGCAGCGAGGCGACACGATCGATGCGGGCCACCGACACACCGTCCGGATCCAGCATCTCCACGCGCACTGCAGCAGTGCCACGCGCGGCGCTTTCCACCTGCACGGTGATCGCCAGATCGGCATGCGCGGCGTCCAGCGCCCGAGTGTGCACGGCCACGTCGGTCAAGCGCTGTGCATCCCAGCTGTCGAGCAGCACCGGGCGCCAGATCCCCGCCGTCACATAACGCGGGCCCCAATCCCAACCGAAGTGGTAACCGGGCTTGCGCACGAAATTGCCGACCATCGCGTCCTTGGGCTCATCGCCATACGGCGAGGGATAGTTGCCGGCGATCTTGTGCGGCATCGCCTGCACGCCCGGCAGCAGGGTCCTGATCGGCGACCGCAACACGATGCGCAGTTCATTGCCGGTGGCACGCAACCGGCCGTCCACCCGCGCGCGCCAGGTGCGGTGGCTGTTGTTGGCCWGCAACAGCGGTTTCCCGTTCAAACTCACCGTGGCGAAGGTGTCCAGGCCTTGAAACGCCAACTCGGCATGCGCGCGTGCAAGCGTGGCCGCGTCTACGTCGAAGCGCGCACGGTATTCCCAGTCGGCCAGCCCGATCCACTGCAGGTCCGCCTCGGGCGCCCCCACGTAGGGATCGGGGATCACCCCCTGCGCCAGCAGGTCGGTATGCACCGCGCCTGGCACCTGCGCGGTGCGCCACTGCTGCAGGCCGGGGTGCGCGGCACCGCGCGCGTCACCGGGCAGCAGGCGGAATGACCAGTCCGCCGCCAAGGGGGCGGCCGCTACGGGAAGTGCCCACGCGGTCAGCAGGACCAGCAACAGCCAGCAGGCCGGTGCAACGACATGGGAACGGCGGTGCGCGCGCATGGTGGGCTGCCTGGTTGTGGGAGCAGCCGACCAACGGTCGGCTCTGCCGGGGTTTGGGGTAGCCGACCAACGGTCGGCTCTACCGGGGCTTGGGGTAGCCGACCAACGGTCGGCTCCGCCGGATTCAACGGACTACGTTGAGCACTTCGTAGCACGCGCCCATGGTGTGGTAATCGGTCTTGCCGGCCGGGCTTTTTTCGTCGCTGTACGTGCGGTTGTCCGCATCCAGGATGCGGTACCAGCCACCGTAACGATGGTCGATCATGTGCTCCCAGGCATAGCCCCAGAGCTTGTCGTACCAATCCCAGTACACGGCATCACCGGTCCGCTTGGCCAGCAGCGCGGCGGTGGCCAGCGACTCGGCCTGTACCCAGAAATACTTGTCGTCATCACAGACGCTGCCATCGGGCGCGAAACCGTAATACAGACCACCGCGCGCGGCATCCCAACTGCGCTCAACGGCCACGTCGAACAGGTGCCGCGCGGTGGGCACCAGCCACTCGGCCTGGACGTGCCGATCCAGGATCAGCAGCAGCTTGGCCCATTCGGTCTGGTGGCCGGGCTGGAAGCCCCACGGGCGGAACAGGTGCTTGGGGTTGTCGCGGTTGTAGTCCCAATCGATCTGCCACTGCGGATCGTAGTGCTCCCACACCAGGCCATCGCCCTGCGCGGCCTGGCGGCGGGTCATGTGGTCGGCCAGCAGCAGCGCGCGATCCAGGTAGCGCTGCTCGGCACTGGCCTCGAAAGCGGCGAGCATCGCCTCGCACATGTGCATGTTGGCGTTCTGGCCACGGTAATCGCTGAAGTTCCACGCGGCGTCGGCTTCGTCCTTGTACAGGCCGAACGCCGACTCCCAGAAACGCGTCTCCAACAGTTGCCAGGTCTCGTCCATCCATGCGCGCGCGTCGCCGATGCCGGCCTTGAGCGCACAGCTGTAGGCCAGCAGCACGAAGGCCACGCCGTAGCAGTGGTTGGTGGCATCTTCGACCACGCCATCGCGCAGGGTCCAGGCGTAGCCGCCGGTGGCCGCGTTGCGGTGGACCTCGCGCAGGTAGCGCACGCCGTGCTCGACCGCCGCCAGGTCCTCGGGCTTGCCAAACTCCCGGTAGGCCATGGCGTGGTTGAACACGAAACGGGTGCTGCTGACCAGGTGCCGATGCGCAGTGTCGTACACGCTGCCATCGTCAAGGTAGTAGTGGAAGAAGCCGCCCTTCGGGTCGATCTCGTGCGGCTGGTAGAAGGCCATGGTCTGCGCGATGTGGGCGCGCAGGAATTCGGGCGAGCGAAAATCGGGGGTCGGCGGAACCGGGGTGCCATTGATGGGCGTGTTCATGCGGCGTCATCCTGTTGTTGCTGCAGCAGTTGCTGGACTTCTTCAAGGCTGGGCATGGCCGCGAACGCACCCTTGCGGGTGACCGCGAGCGCACCGACGGCGGCACCGAAGCGGATCGCACCGGTCAACGCGGCCGGGTCCTGGCAGAAACCGGCGAACCCGGCKCCATCACCACCGCGCTCACCGATGCCGAACAGCAGGCCGCCGACAAACGCATCGCCGGCGGCAGTAGAGTCCACCGTCTGCACGCGGAAGCCGGTGAGTACGCCATCGGCGTGGCGGGTGTGCCAGCGGATCGGCGCGGCACCGTCGGTGATCACCACCGCCTGGGCCTGCGCGGCCAGCAGACGCGCAATCACCGCCGCGTCGCCACCGGCCTGGTCGGCGGCCAGATACTCCAGCTCCTCGCGCGAGAGTTTGACCAGATCGGCCAGCACCAGCGCGTCCCACAGT
>NZ_JBFULO010000451.1:0-2961 GCF_054049855.1 Stenotrophomonas sp. P5_B8
GAATCAAGAGCGCTCAGTCGGCAGCGGTCACCACCGCCGCCGCCCTGGACAAGATCATCGATGACGGCGCGACCAAGGAGGAGAAAAAGCGGCGCGCGATCGCCAAGGTTGAAACCGAATCGAACATCGCGATCGAGAAGGCCAAGGCCGCTGGCCTCGTCTCGGCGGTGGCTGGCTTAGAGGAGCGGAAGCAGAAGGCCATCGAGGCGATCCGGGAGAAGTACAAGGAAAAGCCCAAGGGCGGTTCCACTGCTGGTGCGTCCAGGACGGCAGGACTGCAGGGCTACAAGGACGACCTGGTCGAAGAGAAGGCGTCCATTGCCGCCAGTACGAAGACCCTCCAGGCCGAGTTCCAGGCGCGGCAGATCACTGCCGAGGCCTATTACGGTCGCATGCGTGAGCTGTCGCAGCAGGGCACAGCGGCCGAGGCCGCGTCCTTGGAGAAGCAGATCGCCTTCCTCCGGACGCAGTCCAGCACCGGGCGTGAAGGGATCACGGTCGGTCGGCAGATCGGACAGTTGGAAGCCCAGCTAGCGAAGGTCCGCCTTGAAGGAGCCGCCAGCCTGCAGGCGCTGGCGACGCAAGAGCGTGCGGCGGCGGCTGCGAGGAGTGAAGCGCTGGTGAGCTACCAGGCCGCGTTGGATGCCAGCACCCGTGCGCTCCGGCAGCAGATGGCGGCGATGGTAGATCGCGTGGGTGCGGGTGAGCGCGAGTACCAGATCCAGCAGCGGGTAAACGAGGTATACCGCGAACAGGCGGAACGCTTGACCGAGCTTGCGCTCAAGAAGGCATCGGACGCCGCAAACGCTAGCCTGTACGACGAAGAGATCGCCAAGGTCCGGGCGGCAACCGATGAGCGTGTGCGCGTCATCCGCGATGGCTACGCCGACATGGCGGCAGCTCAATCCGATTGGCTGAATGGTGCGTCCGCTGCCTGGGCGGATTACCGCGACGAGGCGGCCAATACCGCCGGCATGACCCAGAACCTGATGGTCAATGCCTTCACGGGTGCCGAGGACGCGGCAGTCCGATTTGCCAAGACCGGGAAATTCTCCTTCTCGGACATGGCCGACTCGATCATTGCTGACCTGACGCGCATCGCAGCCAAGCAGGCGATCGTGGCGGGGATCCAAGCAATCGGTCAGGCATTCGGGCCGCAAATCACCGGCTTTGCGAAGGGCGGGGCGATGGTATCGCCGAGCCTGTCTGCGTACTCCGGTGGCGTCTACGACAAACCGCAGATGTTCGCCTTTGCCAAGGGTGCGGGCGTATTCGGTGAGGCCGGCCCGGAGGCGATCATGCCGCTACGGCGTACCTCGGATGGCCGCTTGGGCGTGGCAGCGACGGGCGGTGGCGGTGCAGCGTCCTTCCAGTTCAACACCGAGTTCAACATCGCCAGCGACGGATCGAGCAACACCCAGTCGAATGGCAACGGGCCGGCCAGTGGTGAGGATGTGCGCCGGAGCTTCACCGGCATGGCGAACGCTTGGGCAACCGACCAGATGCGCCCTGGCGGCGTGTTCCATCGCATGAGGACCGGCGGATGACCGACGTTTTCAAGTGGCAGCCGCTGAGCGAGAGCGGCGGCGAGACAGCGGGCGATGTCCGGCGGACCGTGTTCGGTGACGGTTACTCCCAATCGTCACCGGACGGCATCAACCCCATCAAGCGCAAGTACCAGCTGAAGTTCGGCGGGCCTAAAGCGGAGATGGAACCGATCGTTGCGTTCATCGTCGCGCACATCGGCCAATCGTTCCTCTGGACCCCACCCTTCGGCGGGCCGGGTTACTACCAATGTGACGGCTACAGCGACTCAGGGCAGGGCGGCCAAGTCTACACGATCGCCGCCACCTTTGAACAGACATACCAGCCATAAGGGCAAGAAATGGCAAAGCAAACTATCGACATCACCACCCCGCACCCGGGGTGGACCGGCGATCCGTTCCCGACGGCATTCGGAAAGGCTAACGCCAACTTCGATGAACTGTACGAGGCGGTCGGGAGCATCAGCACGATCGTTGAGGACGTTGAGCAGCTCAAAACCGAGATCGAGGAGAAAGTCGACACCGCGTTGGAGGACGTCGATGAGAAGGTCGCCCAGGCAGAGCAGCAGCTCGAGCAGGCGGTGGCCACCATTCCTGCCCTGGTCGACACCGCGATCGCCGGCCGCATCCCCGGCAAGAATTTGCTGATCAACGGCAACTTCGACTTCTCTCAGCGCGGCGTGACGGGTTCCCGGACAAGTGCCGCCGTGGAAGCCATCTACACCATGGACCGCTGGATTTGCGGGTTCGTCAACGTCAACGGCAACTGGGGTGTCGGCGGCACGACGTTCGGTGAGATCCCAGGTTCCCGCAGGTTCCTTGGCTACAACATTGCCAGCGTGCCTAACAACAACTCATCCGCTTACGTGGGTCAAAAGGTTGAGGGCGCTGGCACGCTGGCGGGGAAGACGGTAACGCTATCAGTGTGGGCGCGCAGCAACGTCGCTGGAAAGAAGATGGGGATGCGCGCGCTACAGCTCTTCGGCACTGGCGGATCAACTACCACTTCCACGGAAGCGCCTAATGTGGTCACCCTGACCACAGCGTTCAAGCGATACAGTTTCACTGTCACGTTGCCTAGCGTTGCAGGAAAGACAATCGGAACGTCCGGCGATGATGGAATGTTGGTGGTGCTGGATTACTGCGGTCCTGCTCCACTGTACGGCGGCGCTTTGGCTGGACAGACAGGATTGTTTGAAGTTGCTCAAGCGCAATTGGAAGAGGGTGGCACAGCAACGGGCTTTGAATTCCGACCGCTTGGATTGGAACTGTCACTTTGCCAGCGTTACTACGAAAAAAGTTACCTGCTGGACGTGGACCCCGGCACCACTAGCTCCTGGGGGCGCTGTGGTGAGTTCCTGGCCGTACAGCGAACGGGTAGCAACGCTTGGATTCAAAGATTCGCGGTAACCAAGCG
>NZ_JBFULO010000452.1:0-2948 GCF_054049855.1 Stenotrophomonas sp. P5_B8
ATCGACGAGCAGTGGGACCTGAAGGGTCTGGAAGCCACGCTGGAGTCGGATCTGGGCGTACAGATGGACCTGGTGGGGCTGGTCAAGCTGCACGAGGAACTGGACGCCGAAGCGATCGCCGAGAAGGTCCAGGCGCGCGTCGACGAACACTTCGCCGAGAAGGAAGCCGGCGTGGGCGATGAGACCATGCGCGCACTGGAGAAGCACGTGATGCTGACCGTGCTCGACCAGAGCTGGAAGGAGCATCTGGCACGCATGGATTACCTGCGCCAGGGCATCTACCTGCGCGGTTATGCGCAGAAGCAGCCCAAGCAGGAATACAAGAAGGAAGCGTTCGAGCTGTTCTCGGAAATGCTGGAGAACGTCAAGCGCGAAGTGGTGACCCTGCTGGCGCGCGTGCGCATCCGCAGCGAAGAGGAAGTGGCCGCGCTGGAAGCTGCCGAGCGCCAGCAGGTGGAAGCCCGTCTGCTGCAGTCGCAGTTCCAGCATCAGGACGCTGGCAGCTACAGCGCCGACGAAGAGGCCGCGCAGGTGGAAGCGTCGCAGAACGGTGTGGCGCAGGTGCGGCTGGACGAGCCCAAGGTCGGTCGTAACGATCCGTGCCCGTGCGGCAGCGGCAAGAAGTACAAGCACTGCCACGGTCAGTTGACCTGACCTGATCTGACGCACGCTGAAAAAGCCCCGCGGATGCGGGGCTTTTTTTTGGGTTTTTTCTCATTGCGCATGGAAAGCACGTGGCGTGCTTCGAACTTTTCCAGACGTGGCCGTCGGTGAGTCGGGCGCTGGGCCCCATGCCCTTTCCGGCGACGCCCCCGGCCGCGGGCGGCCTCCTCCTTTATTTCGCCTCCAAGGGCATGGGGCCCTCACGCGCGCGACAATCCTGATCGGAGGCGCCACAGATCCTCATCGCGCCGGAACCACCGAGTCACATGCGTATCGTCGTGTACCTCTGAGCAACAAGACGCTGCTTCCATTTGGCAGAAGAACTTTTTTGTTCTTGTTCCAAAGCGCGCTGCATCGCACTGCGACGTGTGATGTGTAGCGCTTAAGACGAATTATCAGAGAACTCTGACCCGCGATTCAGGGCATCCCCACATCGCACTAAGACGCGTCCGATGGGCAGTTTCAATGAATGCATTTACTTTCTGCGTCCCCGTGTTTTTTAAGCCAGAGCACGTTGGAAATTGCCGCGACATTGCGTTCCACACGATGTGGAATCGCCGCGCCCCTGAGTCCACTTACATGGAGTTTCATGAACAGGATTTATCGCCTGGTGTTCAACCACACCACCGGCTTGATGCAGGTTGCATCCGAACTGACCGCTTCGCATACCTGCCCCGCACCCGTTGTTGGCGGTACGCGTCGACGCTCCGCATTGAGCGCGGCCATGCTGGTTGCGCTGGGTCTTGCCGCCGTGCCGGCACAGTCCGCGTTCGCGGCCGTGTTCGATTTCGACAGCGACGAAACCGTTACGGATTCGCGCGTCTACGCCGACGGCCTGCGTATCGGCCCGAACGGTCYGGTGGTGGTCGACCTCGGCCCGGGTGGCTCGATCATTTCCAATGACCTGGTGTCGCTGGGTACCAACGTCGGCGGCGATGGCACGCTGCGTGCACAAGGCGCGGGCGTTTCGCTGACGGTCAATAGTGCCTCGGTGCGCGTCGGTGACGCGGGCAACGGCACGTTGGAACTCCTCAACGGCGCTACCGCCAGCGTTGCCGGCGGCACCGTCTCCTTCGGTTACGGCGTCGACGCCTTCGGCGTTGGCCTGGTGGAGGGTGCCGGTTCGCTGCTGAGCGCCCGCCAGATGCTGGTCGGCCGTGAGGGCAGTGCCGTGCTGACCATCGGCAACGGTGGCCGGGTGGAGACCACCAAGGTCGCCACGCCTGCGGCCGGCGAGTTCGGCCTGGCCATCGGGTCCGAGGCGGGCAGCATTGGTCTGGTGAACGTTGTCGCGGGCGGCCAACTGGCGGTTACCGACAACTATCTGCTGGTGGGACAGGCCGGCAACGGCACGCTCAACATCGACGGTGGCGCGGTCGACGCCGGCCGTGGCCTGCGGACCGGCACGGCGAGCGGTGGCGACGGCACGGTCAGGGTCGTCAACGGCGGCCAGTTGGCCACGCAGGACCTGGATATCGGTTACGCACAGGGCGGCAGCGGTTCGATGCAGGTCACTGGCACCGGGTCGACGGTGAACGCGTCCCTGATGCGCGTGTCCGGGAGTGGCGACGGTGCGCTGCGTATCGAAAACGGCGGCGTGGTCGCGGTCACCGGCAATGTCACCGCCGAAGACAACGTGGGCCTGCCGAGCAACGCGGCCCGCGTCGGCCGCATTGAAGTGTCCGGCGCGGRCTCGCTGCTGAGTGGCGACCGGGTCATGACCAGTACCCACCTGCTGGTGAGCGATGGCGGCGAGATCCGTTCCAACAGCGCACGGATCAAGGATTCCTACAGCGATACCGGCGTGGCAACACTGACCGGCGCGGGCAGCCGCTGGAGCAATCTGGGTGAACTGGATGCACGGACCAACGTGGACGTGCTCGACGGCGCGCTGGTCGCCACCGATACGCTGCTGGTCTCCGGTGGCACCAACACCATGCTCAACGCTCCCCAGCGCTACGACCAGCAGGTCCGGGTGAGCGGTGCCGGCGCGGCGATCGAGGCCGCCAACGGCATCACCGTTGGCGCGCATCTGGTCGGTGAGCCCTACGGCGTCCTCAGCGTCAGCAACGGCGGTCGCGTCGCGGCAGGGACCACGCTGACCCTTGGCAGCTCGGGCTATGTGGCCGTGGGTGGCGGTATGCAGACCTGGTCGGTGGCCAACGATGGTCCGCTGTGGCGCGCAGCCGAAGCGGCCGGCGAACTGCAGGGCACCATCGCCATGCAGGTCGCCTCGGGCGGCCTGGTGTTCAACCACACCGACGACATCACCCTGTCCAACACCC
>NZ_JBFULO010000453.1:0-2940 GCF_054049855.1 Stenotrophomonas sp. P5_B8
CGAACTTACCCTTGGCCATGGCTGCTTATCTCGAAATCGTCTGAATTGGTAGCACTTAGATGGTGCTCACGAAAGGAATCGAACCTTCGACCTCCTCCTTACCAAGGAGGTGCTCTACCGACTGAGCTACGTGAGCGAGTTTTGTATTATGGCACGAATTTGAATATATTCAAATTCATTCAATGGAGCGGGAGACGGGGATCGAACCCGCACCATCAGCTTGGAAGGCTGAGGTTCTACCATTGAACTACTCCCGCATCGGAAGCTCTTGCCACAACATGAAACTGGTGGAGGGAGGTGGATTCGAACCACCGAAGGCGTAAGCCAGCAGATTTACAGTCTGCCCCCGTTGGCCGCTTGGGTATCCCTCCTTACCACCCTGTCCCGTGGCGCCGAAGCGTTTTCGGTGTGGGGTGGAAGAGCCGTGAATTTTGGGGGTGAAGACTGGTTCTGTCAACACTCTTTTTCAACTTTTTCACAGCAATCGCAAATTCCGCCGCAACGACGGGCTATTGCGCGGGAAGCGGCAGCGCTTCGTCGGCAAAGATGGCCACGTGCGGCACGCCGTCGGCCCCGATCCAGCCGCGGTACATGCCCTGGGTGTTGAACGGCGTGGCCACGCGACCGTCGGCGGACAACACGATCGCCCCACCGTCGCCGCCCAGCGCGGGGATGCGCGCGTTGATCACCGCGCGTCCGGCCTCGGCCGGGCTCTGCTTGAGGTACTGCATGCGTGCGCAGATGTCGTAGGCGGCGGCGGTGCGGATGTAGTACTCGCCCCAGCCGGTGCCCGACACCGCGCACATGTCGTTGGCATAGGTGCCGGCGCCGATGATCGGCGAGTCGCCGACGCGGCCAAAGCGCTTGTTGGTCATGCCGCCGGTGGAGGTGCCGGCGGCCAGGTGTCCCTGCGCATCGAGCGCGATCGCACCGACGGTGCCGAAGTGGCGCGCGGTCTCCAGATCGGCATGGGCCTGGCCGCTGGCCTGTTCCTTGAGCGCTTTCTGCAGTTGCTGCCAGCGYTTCCCGGTGCGGAAGTAGGACGGATCGACCAGCGTGATGCCCTGGGTGGCGGCGAACGCTTCGGCGCCCTGCCCGACCATCATCACGTGCGGGGAATGCTGCATTACCGCCTCGGCCAGCAGGATCGGGTTGCGCACCCGCTGCACCCCAGCCACCGCACCGGCCTTGAGCGTGGCGCCATCCATCAGCGACGCATCCAGTTCGTTGCGGCCATCGTGGGTGAACACCGCGCCCTTGCCCGCATTGAAGGTGGGATCGTCCTCGAGCACGGTGATGGCTGCGGTGACCGCGTCCAGTGCCGGCTTGCCCGCAGCCAGCACGGCATGGCCTTTCAACAGTGCCTGCTGGAGGGCGGCGCGCGCGGCTTTTTCCTCGGCCGGCGACAGATCCTTGCGCTCCACGCCGGCACCGCCATGAAGGACCAGCACCGGGCTGGCGGCGGTAGCCGCYAGCGGCATCGACAGGCACAGCGACAACAGCAACGCGGTTGGACGGGACATCGGCGGCACCGGCAGGTTGGGAAGGTCCATCATGGCCGCAGATGCGCGGCGCGGGTAGGCCTGTGCCCTGCCCAGCTGGACCTTGCGCGTGATCCGGGTATCGCTGCGGCCAACGGGTGCGCGCTACCGCAGCTGCAGGTGGCCGTCGCGGATGTCGGCGGTCATGCGGAAGGCCGCATCGTCCACGCCGAATCCATCCAGATGCAGCAGGCTGCCGCTGCCCACGCCGGTGACCGGGATCGCGTGGAAATCCAGCGGTTCACCATCGCGCAGGCGCTCGGCGGTATGCCGGGGCATCACCAGCCAGGCGTAGCCGTCGTCATTGCTGAGCACGCGCCCTCGCCCATCGGCCTCCACGCACAGCGCGGTGTCCTCGTCCACGCCGATGCCCACCATGTCATCACGCCCGGCCTGCAGAGCCGCCCGGGCAACGAAGACAATCAACCGGCCGAGCCGGTCACGCTTGCCGAAATGGGTGTCGGTGACCACGTTGGACAGGTACGGCAAGGTCAGGAAGTCGTTGTCCAGGGTGACCGCACTGCCCATCGGGTCGCGCAGCGCGCGTTCGGAGGTGACGCTGCCGCCGTCCAGGGCGCCGTAGCTGTACCCGCCAAGGATGGCCAACCCGGCACTGGTGCCGGCGATGGGGCGCCCGGCACGGACATGCGCGTTGAGCGCGGCATTGAGTGCGGTGCCTTTCCAGAAGCGGATGTAGCGGGACTGGTCGCCGCCGGCGATGAAGATCGCATCCGCCGCGGCCACCACCCGCAGCACGGCCGGGTCATCGGCGGCGCGGCGGCTGTCGAACACCAGGGTCTGCACCGAGGCGGCCCCTCCGATGCCGCGGTACAGGCGCTCCTGCAGGTCATCGGCGCCGGAGGCGCGCAGGATCACGACGCGGCCGTGCCCGGCCCGCTGCAGCCACCACTGGAACGCCTCGGGCACCCACTCCCCGCCTCCCATCAGCATCATCGCCGGTTCGGTATGCGCGGCCGGCGACGCGTCCAGGTCCCCGACCTCGTAGTAGCGATAACCGGGGTCCTGCAGCGATTGGGCATGGACCGGCGCAGCCAGGCCGACCGACAGCAGCCAGAGCAGGGGCGCGAGGGGGCGGAGAGCCTTGTGCACGCTGATCTCCCTGAACACATCGAGGGTGTAAACGCTTCCACTGTGTGCCAGAGAACATGGCAGTGGTCAACCCCGTAAAAAAGGCGTTAAATGCGCGCCGTCCATTCGCGAAATGTGAATGGGGGACAGGCCTCCCTCGAGGCCGACACTTTCTTCTCGAGAATTCTCATGCGTAAACAGGCGATGGCGTGGTCGATCCAGCTGGCGTTGATGGGTGTGGCCGCGACCGCGGGTGCCCAGACTTCCGCCCCCGGGGTGCAGCAACTGGACACGGTGCAGGTCACCGGGT
>NZ_JBFULO010000454.1:0-2937 GCF_054049855.1 Stenotrophomonas sp. P5_B8
GCCCTGCACGTCCCGCAACACCAGCTTGAACCGATTGCCCGCCAGCGCGCCGCGCTGCAGCTTGCGGTTGTGCCAGGTCGACTCGACCACCTCGATCTCATCGGAGGCCAGCAGCGCCGGATCCGGTGCGATGCGCTTGGGCAGGTGCACGCTGAAACGCTGAGTGGTCACCGCGTGCCGGTCCTTCATGCCGGCGTAGCTCACCGCCATGTCCGGCAATCCGGCCCACCGGGCCAGCACTTTGGCCACGTGYACGGTGTTGGCGCCGCGCTTGCGGAGGGTCAGCAGCAGGTGCTCGCCCTCCCCGCTCGGCTCGAACGCCGGCAGCTCGTCCACCTGGAAATCTTCCGGAACGCTGCGGATCTTCGCGCTCAGCAGCGGCGCACCAAATGCCAGCGGAAGCGGGATCACAGTGCCACCAACAGCACGACGGCCTGCGCGGCGATGCCCTCACCACGCCCGGTGAAGCCCAGCTTCTCCGACGTGGTGGCCTTGACGCTGACCGCATCCAGCGCGACGCCCAGCAGCGCGGCAATGCGCTCGCGCATGGCCAGCGCATGCGGGCCCACCTTGGGACGCTCGCAGATCACGGTGATGTCGGTGTTGCCGACCTGCCAGCCACGCTCGCGCAGCAGGCTGTTGCAATGGGCCAGGAAGCGGCAGCTGTCGGCATCTTTCCAGCGCATGTCCGAGGGCGGGAAGTGCTGGCCGATATCGCCCAGCGACAGCGCACCGAGCATCGCATCGCACAGCGCATGCAGGATCACGTCGCCGTCGCTGTGGGCGAGCACGCCGCAGCTGTGCGCCACGCGGATGCCGCCGAGCATGATGTGGTCGCCCGTGCCGAAGGCGTGGACGTCGTAGCCCTGTCCGATGCGGACCGGAGGAAAGGAAGGCGTGTTCATTGCAAAAAACCTGCGGTTGTGGCGCCGCGCGCGGACTCAGTATCCGCGACGCGACAGCTCGAATTCGAAACGGGACAGATCGGCCGGCGTGGTGACTTTGAAGTTGTCTTCGCTGCCTTCCACCAGCAACGGGCGCAGCCCCTGCCGCTCCATCGCCATGGCGTCGTCGGTGACCTCCACGCCGGCATCGGCGGCGTCCTGCAGCGCGCGCGCCAACTGGTGGCGGCGGAACAGCTGCGGGGTCAGCGCCCGCCACAGGCGGGCACGCGGTTCAGTGGCATCGATGCCGCCGTCGTCACCGGCACGCTTGAGGGTGTCGCGCACCGGCGCGGCCAGGATCGCCCCGACCGGATCGTTGCGCCCCACTTCCAGCAGCCGGCCCAGATCGGCGGCGGCCAGGTTGGGCCGCGCGGCGTCATGCACCAGCACGAAATCATCGGCACGCACGCTTTCGGGCAGCGCCTGCAGCCCGGCCAGCACCGATGCGGCACGGGTAGCGCCGCCGATGCAGGTCAGGATCGGCTTGTCGGCCAGCGCCTGCCAGCCCGGCCAGTCGGTGTCGCCCTCGGCGATGGCCACCATCACCCCGGCAACCACCGGGTGCGACAGCAGGGCTTCCAGCGTATGCGCCAGTAGTACCCGGTCGCCTGCGACCAGGTACTGTTTGGGTGTCTGTCCACCGAAACGGGTGCCGCGACCAGCGGCCGGCACCACCGCCCAGACCGTGCCCATCAGGGCACTTCCTGCGGCAGCGCTTCCGGCGGCGCCATGGCCGCCGGTCCGCGCGCAGGCGCGACCGGGGCATCTTCGACCACGCGGTAGAACTTCTCGCCAGGCTTGATCATGCCCAGCTCGCTACGCGCGCGTTCCTCGATCGCGGCCTGGCCTTCCTTGAGGTCCTTGACCTCGGCGGCCAGCGCGTCGTTGCGCTGTTGCAGACCGGCGTTGTCGCGCTGCTGGTTGGCGACCTGGGCCTCCAGGGTCATCACTTCCCCTGAATTGCCCGGGCCGAACCAGAAACGGTACTGCAGCCACGCCAGCAGCAGCGCGAGCAACAGCAGCGTCCAGCGCCAGTTGCGCATGGGGATCAGCGCTTCAGCGACACGAACGCGTCACGACCGGCGTAACGCGCACCGGCACCGAGGGCTTCTTCGATGCGCAGCAGCTGGTTGTACTTGGCCACGCGGTCGCTGCGGCACAGCGAGCCGGTCTTGATCTGGGTGGCGGTGGTGGCCACGGCGATGTCGGCGATGGTGGTGTCTTCGGTTTCGCCCGAACGGTGCGAGACGATCGAGGCATAGTTGGCCGCGTGCGCCATGGCGATCGCTTCCAGCGTCTCGGTCAGGGTGCCGATCTGGTTGACTTTGATCAGGATCGCGTTGGCGGTGCCGGACTCGATGCCTTCCTTGAAGATCTTCGGGTTGGTCACGAACAGGTCGTCGCCGACCAGCTGCACCTTGTTGCCGATGCGGTCGGTGAGCAGCTTCCAGCCGGCCCAGTCGTTCTCGGCCAGGCCGTCTTCGATGGTGATGATCGGGTACTGCGCGGCCCAGTCGGCCAGGAAGTCGACGAACTGCTCGGAGGTCAGGCGCTTGTTTTCGCCGACCAGGTTGTACTTGCCGTTCTCGAAGAATTCGCTGGAGGCCACGTCCAGGCCCAGCAGCACGTCTTCACCGGCGGTGTAGCCGGCTTTGCCGATGGCTTCCAGGATGGTGTCCAGCGCTTCGACGTTGCTGCGGAAGTCCGGCGCGAAGCCGCCTTCGTCGCCCACCGCGGTGCTCAGGCCGTGGCCCTTGAGCACCGACTTGAGCGAATGGAAGATTTCGGTGCCGGCGCGCAGCGACTCGGAGAAGGAGGTGAAGCCGACCGGCAGCACCATGAATTCCTGGAAGTCGACATTGTTGTCGGCATGCGCGCCGCCGTTGATGATGTTCATCATCGGCACCGGCAGGGTCACATCACGGCCATTGGCCAGGTGCTGCCACAGCGCCTGCTTCTTCGACGCCGCCACGGCGTGCGCGTTGGCCAGGGA
>NZ_JBFULO010000455.1:0-2935 GCF_054049855.1 Stenotrophomonas sp. P5_B8
CGCTGGCCCATGGCAGGTTCACACGCGCCTACGTCACCGCAACGTTCGATGCGATGCAGACGGAAGATCGCATTTGGGTGAAGTTCTCGCTCACCGCGCTGGTGGAACCGGCGTTCGCCGACCTCTGGCGAAACTGGCTTGCGGCGCGCCTGGAGGCATTTCCCGCCGAACGCGCCGATCCCCACCTCCGCGCCGCGCGCCTGGCGGCGGACGGGTTCTGGCTGCAGATGCTGGGCTGTTGGCAGGAGGACAGCGACGCGGGAAAACGACAGGTCCTGCTGCAGTGCATCCTGGGTATGACGAAAGGCGAAAGCCCGATGCGGTGATGCTGGTGACCCCGGCCCGATGCTGTTTCATACAATCGGCATTCCCGAAGAAAGGAGACGACGATGCCGGGAAGTACCACTGTTGCCACTGCAGCGCTCATTGATCAGGCGGAGCGAGAGCTGGGCGTTGTGTTTCCAGTTGAACTCAGGGCCGTCTGGCTCACGCACAACTGCACCGAGCTACCGGGTGGGTGGCGATTTTTCCCGGTCTTTGATCCCGGCAACCCGCGGAAGACGGCTGGATCGGTCACGCATGAGAACCTGCGCGGTGCGTGGGGAATCCACCTTCGATCACTTGATCTTGTGGCGCTCGCGTCGAATGGAACCGGCAACCATCTGGTAATGCGGGTTGTGGATGGCGTCGCGATACGAGACATCCTCCATTGGAACCACGAAACCGAAAAGCTGACGCGTTGGAGGCCTGGCACCGATGCCGTGATGCGCGCTGCCCGAACGTCGGCGGAAAGGCTCGCCGCCATTCGCGCCAATCTCATGAAGGACACCCCGCGCACCCGGCTTCCTGCCAGCTAGATTCGCAGAAGCAGACCGGGTATGGACGGGAGTCTTCACCGCCTTCGTCATACGTTCTGCGCGAACGTGTTGATGCCCTGGCTCCCATTGCGCCGGGCCCAGATCCTGGCCGGGCACCTGCTCGCGCCGGTTTCCGAAACCGCCGTCCTCGCGCGCGGTCTGCGCGCTGTGGCTCATATGGTGATGGGCGGCGTGCCACTTCGCCGAGAGCAAATTCTTGCAGGGCAAGCGGACTACGCTACGACGTAAAAATACTACGCACACCTTACGCCCGATGGGGACGATGGTGCGGTCGCCAAACTGCGGTTCTAGACCTTTGGTCAGCTGTGACGAGCTGCGAACTTGTCAACAACTTCGGCCACGAGATTGGCTAGCCGACGTAGAACGGCAGTAACCTCTTCTCCTGGAAATGCGCTGTCGTCCTGGAAGACGAAGGCCGCAGTCGGAGTACTCGTCGGGTCCAGCTCAAACTCCAGCTTTCCCTCATCGAATCCAACTGGCTTACCGTTCTCGTCCTGCCTTACTCGAACCCCTCCCGAAGCGAGAAATGCGCCGTTGGGAATAAGTGAAAGGTGCTTGTCTTGGATGTCCAGATCATGAAGTGCTCTCAGCAGTTGGTTGCCGCCCGTGTAAGGACGCAGCGCCCTGACAATTTCCACGTCCTCCGGAGCCGCACGATCCCATTTGCGGCCCTTAATCGTCGCCTCTAGGTTCTCTGCTGCGTCAGCGAAGGGGAAGTAGACACCCTTTGAACTCCCCCCATTTAGCTTCACGACTTCCACCGCGAGTAGATCAAGACATGCGCGGAGGTTGTGAATTGCGTCGCCTAACGCTACGTTTAGCCCAGCCGGTTCTCCACGCATGACCACGGATAAGTTGTACTTTCCGTCCGCATCGCAGGTTAGATCGCGAGAACACCAATCAGTAGCGAAGTACGCGGCTATTGCGCGCTCCACTTCTAGGATATGTGCTCCTGCTCGCTGCAGCTTTTGCCGCGGCTGCTCAAACAGCTTGCTCGACCCCATGCGGCCCCCAGCATCTTCACTGTGCCAACTGTGCCAGAACGCGGATGAAAGGAAGCGGTTTGCGGCGGAAAGTTCGACCAGCCATGGTTGTAAGCCATTGTTTTTGGTGACCCCGGCCCGATTCGAACGGGCGACCTTCCCCTTAGGAGGGGGACGCTCTATCCAGCTGAGCTACGGGGCCAAATGCCGCACCCGCGACGCAGGTGCAGCCGTGAAGGATACCCACATTCAGCGACGGGACCAAGGCCGCCGCCGCATCGCGTGGGTGGGCCGGATCAGCGGATATCCAGTTCCGGGAAGCCCTTGACCAGTTCGTCCAGCGCCTTCATCTGCACCAGGAACGGTTCCAGTGCGGCCAGCGGCAGTGCGCTGGGGCCGTCGCAGCGGGCGTGGTCCGGGTCGCGGTGGGCTTCCAGGAACAGGCCGGCCAGGCCGAGCGCCATGCCCGAGCGCGCCAATTCGGCCACCTGGCGACGGCGGCCACCGGAGGCGTCGCTGCCGGCGTCACGACGCTGCAGGCTGTGGGTGACATCGAAGATCACCGGCAGACCGCCGGTGGATTCGGTCATCTCGCGGAAGCCCAGCATGTCCACGACCAGGTTGTCGTAACCGAACTGCGCACCGCGCTCGCACAGGATGATGTTCTCGTTGCCCGCTTCGCGGATCTTGGCCGCGATGTGCTTCATCTGCGTGGGGCTGAGGAACTGCGGCTTCTTGACGTTGACCGTGCGGCCGGTGCGCGCGATCGCCTCGACCAGGTCGGTCTGGCGGGCCAGGAACGCCGGAAGCTGCAGCACGTCGACCACCTCGGCCACCGGGGCGGCCTGCGCCACTTCGTGCACGTCGGTGATCACCGGCACGCCGAAACGACGCTTCACCTCTTCGAAGATGCGCAGCCCTTCGTCCAGGCCGACGCCACGATAGGAGGCGATCGAGGAACGGTTGGCCTTGTCGAACGAGGCCTTGAACACATACGGGATGCCGAGCTTGGCGGTCACCGTGCTGAAGTGTTCGGCCGCGTGCAGGGTCGAATCGAGGTCTTCGAGCACGTTG
>NZ_JBFULO010000456.1:0-2931 GCF_054049855.1 Stenotrophomonas sp. P5_B8
TTCCAACGTTCATGAAGCGCCGGCCAGCGGCCGGCACCACCGTGTGGGCTGTGGACCCTCCAGATWCCTGAAGGGAATCTGTATTCCGTCGTTCACCATCAGCCCACGTCCCCGCATCCGGCGCTGCGCTGGTACCCTTTCCTTCCCCCCTTTCGCCTCGCTGCCGCCGCCATGAGCCGACTCCGTATATTTGACGACACCGCCCCGGATACCGCACGGTTCGACAGCCGCGATGGCGACGCGATCGCAGCCGAACTGAAGAAGATCGGCGTCACCTTCGAGCGCTGGCAGGCGGCCCATGAGGTCGCCCCAGGCGCGAGCCAGGACGAGGTGTTCGCTGCCTACCGTACCGACATCGACCGCCTGGTCGCCCAGCACGGCTTCAAGAGCGTGGACGTGGCCTCGATCGCCCCGGACAACCCCAACCGCGCCGAACTGCGAAAGAAGTTCCTCGACGAACACTTCCACAAGGAAGACGAGGTGCGCTTCTTCGTCGCCGGCTCCGGGCTGTTCACCCTGCACGTGGACGGCAAGGTCTACGAGATCGAGTGCGTCAAGAACGACCTGATCGCCGTGCCCGACGGCATCACCCATTGGTTCGACATGGGCGAAGAACCCAATTTCGTGGCGATCCGCTTCTTCACCGAGGCCGATGGCTGGATCGGTCATTTCACCGGCAGCGACATCGCCCAGCAGTTCCCGCGTTACCACCCCGCACAGCACCAGGCCGACTGATCCATGCCGCATCCCACTGTCATCCTCACCGATATCGAAGGCACCACCAGCAGCATTTCGTTCGTCAAGAACGTGCTGTTTCCGTATGCACGCAAGGCACTGCCGGCGTTCGTCGCCGCGCATGGCCAGCAGCCGGAGGTACGCCGCTGGCTGGACGCGGTGGCCGTGGAGATCGGCGGTGCCTGCCAGGACAGCCTGATCGTGGAAACCCTGCAGGGCTGGATCGACCAGGACCGCAAGCACACGGCCCTGAAGGCGCTGCAGGGCATGATCTGGGAAAGCGGCTACCGCAACGGCGACTACAAGGCGCACTTCTATCCGGAAGTGGCGGCGGTGCTGAAGGGCTGGCATGCGCAAGGCAAGCCGCTGTACGTGTACTCGTCCGGCTCGGTGCCGTCGCAGAAGCTGTTCTTCGGTTTCAGCGACGCCGGCGACCTGACCGGTCTGGTCTCGGGATGGTTCGACACCGAAGTCGGCGGCAAGCGTGAGGCCGACAGCTACCGCCATATCGTCAAGGCGATCGGCGTACCGGCCGGGCAGATCGTGTTCCTGTCCGACGTGGTCGAAGAGCTGGATGCCGCCCGCGAAGCCGGCCTGCAGACCCGCCTGCTCGACCGCCTGGACGACTACCCGCTGCCGCGCAGCGGTGAAGCCACGCATGGCCATGACCGCGTCGAGAATTTCCAGCAGATCACGCTGTAGCGCCACGCTGCCCGCCCTGAAGCCAGGCACGACCGGATGGGTAGAGCCACGCCATGCGTGGCTGCACGTCGCGCACTCCCCGGCACCGCGCCCAACCACGCGTGGCGTGGCTCTACCGCAGGACGTCGGCCAGTGAGGTGAGGCGGAGCGTGCTGCGCAGCGTGTCCAGGTCCGCATCGCTGCGCAGGCGGAGGGTCTTCGCCTCCCCCGGCACCAGGTCCAGCGCGTTATCGTCCAGCGTGGCATCCCGGTCGTCGAAGTCGATCCACAACGCGCGCACCAGCGTTGGCGAACGCAACGTGAGCACATAGCCTTCGCCATCGGCACGCAGGTCGCTGTCGATCTTCGTCCGTGTCAGCGCAAGGTCCTTGGCCGCGGCGAAGTACACCACCTGCTGCGACAGCACCTGCGTTCCATCCAGCAGTTCGACCACCGCCACGGTCCGCGTCGGATCCGCCCCGTGCAGCAGCGATGCATCCTCGTACCGGCCCACCTCCAACGCCGACAGCGGCGGCAACGCCACGGTGTGCCGCTGCTGGTGGCGCAGCGTCCCATCCAGATCAATCACGCGCAGCCGCCATGTCGCCTGGAATCCCTGCTGGCGATCATTGAGCAGGCTTACCCGGGTCACCCCGTCATCACGCAACGCCGCCACCGCCCGGTCGGCAAAGAAGCGTTTCGCGTGGAAATGCAGCGCCTTCCAGCGGCCTGCGTAGTCGATGCTGGACCACGACGCCCCCGGCCACACATCGTTGAGCTGCCAGTACAGCGAGCCCATCGTGTACGGCCGTGACGCGCGGTGGTGCAGCGCGGCCAGCTGGATGCCGTCGGCCTGCATCACCTGGCTGAGGTACACGAACGCCGGGAAATCGCGCGGCGCGCCGTACTCGTCTTCGATGTACTTCAACAGGCGCTGGTTGCCCTCGCCCGCCATGAATTTCTGGTGGGCGCGCACCGTGGCGCTGTCCACCTGCTGCTCGGCGACCGGAATGATGCCGTCCAGCGTGCGCAGCGACGGCCAGGCCTGCAGCCCGTATTCGGACATGAAGCGCGGCGTCTCGCGCAGGTAGGCGGTCACCGGCAGCGCCGGGTTGCCCCACACCTGCCAGTAGTGTTTGTCGCCACGGGTGGAATCGTTGGCCTTGTCGTCCAGGTCGTTGCTGGGCGAGCTGGACCAGTACGGCACGCCCAGGCCCTCTTCGGCCACCACCTGGCGCAGGTCGTTGCCGAACAGGTCCACGTAGCCCTGCCAGACCTTCGCCGCGAATGCCGGATCGGCAGCGGTGAGGTCGCGACCATGGCCCCAGTCTTTCCACGCGGTTTCTTCCTCGTTGTTGCCACACCACAGGACCACGCTGGGATGGTGGCGCAGCCGGCGCACGTTGTCGCGCGCTTCGGCGACCACATTGGCGCGGAACGCCGGATCGTAGCCGGGCTGCATGCCGCCGCCGAACATGAAGTCCTGCCAGACCAGCAGGCCCAGCTCGTCGGCGA
>NZ_JBFULO010000457.1:0-2918 GCF_054049855.1 Stenotrophomonas sp. P5_B8
GTGCTCTGCTGCACCGAACCCATGTGGCCGGACATCTTCTTACCCGGGAAAACACGACCCGGGGTCTGGCGCTGGCCCAAGGAACCCGGCGCGCGATGCGACAGCGAGTTACCGTGGGTTGCATCGCCCATACGGAAGTTGTAGCGCTTGATGGTGCCCTGGAAGCCCTTACCCTTGGTGACACCCTGGACGTCGACCTTCTGGCCAACTTCAAAGATGTCCGCCTTGACTTCGCCGCCGACGGCGAAATCGCCGAGCTGCGCGTCTTCAACGCGGAATTCCCACAGGCCACGACCGGCTTCGACCTTCGCCTTGGCGAAGTGACCGGATTCGGGCTTGTTGACCAGGGCAGCGCGACGCGCGCCGACGGTCACCTGCACGGCGCTGTAGCCGTCAGCTTCGACGGTCTTGATCTGCGCGATGCGGTTCGGGGTGGCTTCAATCAGGGTTACCGGGATGGCCTGGCCATCTTCGGTGAACACGCGGCTCATGCCAGCCTTGCGGCCCACGAAGCCCAACGAATATTTCTTCGTCATGGTCGTAGTCCTCAGGTCAGCTTGATCTGAACGTCGACGCCGGCAGCCAGTTCGAGCTTCATCAGCGCGTCCACGGTCTTGTCGTTCGGGTCAACGATATCGAGCACGCGCTTATGCGTGCGGGTCTCGTACTGGTCACGCGCGTCTTTGTCGACGTGCGGGGAAACGAGAATGGTGTAACGCTCGATCTTGGTCGGCAGCGGGATCGGGCCACGCACTTGCGCGCCGGTCCGCTTTGCCGTTTCTACGATCTCGCTGGCCGAACGGTCGATCAAACGATGATCGAACGCCTTCAGCCGAATCCGGATCTTTTGGTCCGCCATGACGGTGGGTTCCTTCGTTAAAAGAGCGACGGACAAGGCCTCTGGGTTGCCTTGTCCCATGAATATCCTGAATGCAGACGCCGCACATTCCCGTGCGGCGACAAGATCTTTCCGTAGACCTCAAAAATCGAGGCAGACCGGTCTCCCGATCTGCCCAGACAAAAAGTATAGCGCGCATACAACGTGGCGGTCAACAGGGGACCTGTTGACACTGCCTGAATGGCGCGACCCTTCCTGGTCTGGGGAACACGAGGAGCTTCCTGCGCCTCTTTTCCCGTTTGGTTCCGCCCCGATGCCCTACCCAGGCAACATCGGGGCGAAGATTCTAGCAGATTACTTGAGGATCTTGGAGACCACGCCGGCGCCGACGGTACGACCGCCTTCACGAATCGCGAAGCGCAGGCCTTCATCCATGGCGACCGGGTTGATCAGGGTGACAACCATCTTCACGTTGTCGCCCGGCATGACCATTTCCACGCCTTCCGGCAGCTCGACCGCACCGGTGATGTCGGTGGTRCGGAAGTAGAACTGCGGACGGTAGCCCTTGAAGAACGGGGTGTGGCGGCCGCCTTCATCCTTGGACAGGACGTAGACTTCGGCGTCGAACTGGGTGTGCGGCTTGATCGAACCCGGCTTGCAGAGGACCTGRCCACGCTCGACGTCGTCACGCTTGGTGCCGCGCAGCAGCAGACCGGCGTTGTCGCCTGCCTGACCCTGGTCGAGCAGCTTGCGGAACATTTCCACGCCGGTCACGGTGGTCTTGACGGTGTCGCGGATACCGACGATTTCGATTTCTTCGCCGACCTTGATCACGCCGCGCTCGATACGACCGGTCACCACGGTGCCGCGGCCCGAGATCGAGAACACGTCTTCGACCGGCATCAGGAATGCCTTGTCGACGTCACGCTCCGGCAGCGGGATCCAGGTGTCCAGCGCCTCGACCAGCTTGATCACCGACGGCACGCCGATGTCGCTCTGGTCGCCTTCCAGCGCCAGACGGGCCGAGCCCGCGATGATCGGGGTGTCGTCGCCCGGGAAGTCGTACTTGCTCAGCAGCTCGCGGACTTCCATTTCGACCAGTTCCAGCAGCTCGGCGTCGTCCACCATGTCGGCCTTGTTCAGGAACACGACGATGTACGGCACGCCGACCTGACGCGACAGCAGGATGTGCTCGCGGGTCTGCGGCATCGGGCCGTCAGCGGCCGAGCAGACCAGGATCGCGCCGTCCATCTGGGCAGCACCGGTGATCATGTTCTTGACGTAGTCAGCATGGCCCGGGCAATCCACGTGGGCGTAATGACGCTCGGTGGATTCGTATTCGACGTGCGCGGTCGAGATCGTGATGCCACGCGCCTTTTCTTCCGGCGCGGCGTCGATCGCSGAGTAATCCTTGAAYTCGCCACCGAAGCGCTCRGCACCGATCTTGGTCAGTGCRGCGGTCAGCGTGGTCTTGCCGTGATCGACGTGACCGATGGTGCCGACGTTGACGTGCGGCTTGGTGCGCTCGAACTTACCCTTTGCCATTGTTGTATACCTTGGATATCAGAAAAGAATGAGGTGGAGTCCCGAGCTTACGCTCAGGACTTCTTGATCACGGTTTCGGCGATGTTGTTCGGCGCCGGCTCGTAGTGGTCGAATTCCATCGTGAACGTCGCGCGACCCTGGGTCTGCGAACGCAGCGAGGTGGCGTAACCGAACATTTCACCCAGCGGGATCATCGCGTTGATGATGCTGGCCGAACCGTCACCGGTGGTGCTCGAACCCTGCAGCACGMCACGACGACGGCTGACGTCGCCCATCACGTCACCCTGGTAATCCTCCGGGGTCACGATCTCGACCTTCATGATCGGTTCCAGCAGGACCGGCTTGGCCTTCTGGAAGCCCTGCTTGAAGGCCATCGAGGAAGCCAGCTTGAACGCCATTTCCGAGGAGTCGACGTCATGGTACGAGCCGAACACCAGCTTCACCTTGACGTCCACGACCGGGAAGCCGGCCAGCGGACCGCTGGTGATGGTTTCGCGCAGGCCCTTTTCGATCGACGGAATGAATTCCTTCGGAA
>NZ_JBFULO010000458.1:0-2908 GCF_054049855.1 Stenotrophomonas sp. P5_B8
ATCTCCGGCGAGGACAACTTGCGCAGTGCCACGCGCGCCACCGCCGCGGCCAGCGGATTGCCGCCGAAGGTGGTGCCGTGCGCGCCGAACTGCATCACCTCGGCCACCTTGGGACCGGCCAGCATCGCGCCGATCGGGAAACCGCCGCCCAGCGCCTTGGCCAGGGTCACGATGTCCGGCTTGATGTTGTCCTGCCAGTGCGCGAACAGGGTGCCGGTGCGGCCCATGCCGACCTGGATCTCGTCGAGCACCATCAGCGCGTCGTGCTGGTCGCACAAAGCGCGGATGCGCTGCATGAAGCCCGGCTTGGCCRGCATCACCCCGCCCTCGCCCTGGATCGGCTCGAGCATGACCGCGGCCACGTCGCCGGCGGCCATCGCGGTTTCCAGCTGCACCTCATCATTGAAATCGACGTAGCGGAAGCCACCGGGCAGCGGCTCGTAGCCTTCCTGGTACTTGGGCTGGGCAGTGGCGGTCACCGCGGCCAGGGTGCGGCCGTGGAAGCTGCCGCGGAAAGTCACGATCACCCGCTGATGGGCGGGACGGCCCTGCGAGGAGGCCCACTTGCGCACCAGCTTGATCGCCACTTCGTTGGCTTCTGCACCGGAATTGCACAGGAACACCCGCTCGGCAAAGCGCGAGGAAGTGACCAGTTCTTCGGCCAGGCGCAGCGGCGGCTCGCTGTAGAACACATTGCTGGTGTGCCACAGCTTGCCGGCCTGCTCGATCAGTGCGGCGGTCAGGTCCGGGTCGTTGTGGCCCAGGCCGCACACGGCGATGCCGGCGGCCAGGTCGATGAACTCACGGCCCTGGTTGTCCCAGACGCGCGCGCCCTGGCCGCGTTCGAGCACCACCTGGCGCGGTTTGTAGACCGGCAGGTAGTAATGCGACAGGGACAGGAGCGGATCGGCGGCGGCGGCGGTCATGGCAGTCAGGGTGGTCAGGGAAAGCCCATTCTCGCGCTTCCACCGGCTGGGGCACAATGCGCCCATGCGACCGTTCAGTGCCCCCCAGCTCAATCCCGCGACCGAGACCGGCTGGCGCCGGACCTGGTTCGACATCATCTACCGCCACGACACCCGGCCCTCGCGCAATTTCGACCTGCTGCTGGTCTACGCGATCATCGCCAGCGTGCTGGTGGTCATGTTCGACAGTGTGCAGCGCTTCCACATCGCCCACGCCGACTGGCTGTACGTGGTCGAGTGGGGCTTCACGATCCTGTTCACCGCCGAATACGTGCTGCGCCTGGCGGTGGTCAAGCGCCCGCTGCGCTACGCCTTCAGCGTCTGGGGGATCATCGACCTGGCCTCGATCCTGCCCACCTACCTGTCCCTGTTCATTCCCGGTGCGCAGAGCCTGCTGGTGGTGCGCGCGCTGCGCATCCTGCGCGTGTTCCGCATCCTCAAGCTGACCCGCTACATCGAAGAGAGCGGCGTGTTGATGGAATCGCTGTGGCGCAGCCGCCGCAAGGTGCTGCTGTTCCTGTTCACGGTGGTCACCATCACGATCATCGCCGGCACCCTGATGTACGTGATCGAAGGCCCCAACCACGGCTTCACCAGCATTCCCAGCAGCATGTACTGGGCAGTGGTGACGATGGCCACGGTGGGCTTTGGCGACATCGTGCCGCAGACCGTGCTGGGCCGCTTCGTCACCTCGGTACTGATCCTGATCGGCTACAGCATCATCGCCGTGCCCACCGGCATCTACACCGCCGAACTGGCCAGCACCATGCGCGAGGCCGAGCACGCCGCGCGGCGTGATGCACGCGGCTGCCCGCACTGTGGGCTGGAAGGACACGAGCCGGATGCGCTGCATTGCCGCCATTGCGGGGAAAAACTGCCGCCGGTGTTCAACGCCTGAGCCCTGCAGGCAGGCGCGCGGCGGGGCGTTCACCGACCCGCCGCGTTGACGCCGTCGTCGCCGACAGCGACGTGGCGCTGCGACTTATCGCGACAGCTGGTTGCTGGCGTCGACCAGATCGTTGTAGCTGTCGGTCACCGCTTCGGCCGAGCCCTGCGGGTTGCCGATGCGGCCACCGCCCWGCATCAGGATCTGCTCGCTGCGGGTGAGTGGCTTGTTTTCCTGCAKGCGGTCCACGCGACGCCCGGCATCACGGGCCAGCCCATCGGCAGCGCGCTCCAGGTGACCCCACATCGCATCGCCCTTGCCGATCTTGTCGTCCTGGGCCTGCTTCAGCAGGGCCTGGAAGGCGGCCAGCTGGGTGCGGKCGAGGGCCAGGTCCGGCGTATCGGCCGTCAACAGCGCCACCAGCTGCTTGGCATCGCCGACGATCTTGAGCTGGTAATACGCCGCCGAGCGCCCTTCGGCCGCCTCGATCTCCTTCAGCTGGGCGTGACGACGTTCGTCTTCGCGCTTCTCCAGCGCGGCATCCAGCGCATCGCTGGCATCGAAGAAGGCCATGTAGGCCTGCATCAGCGGGCCGTGCTGGGTGCGCATGCCAGCGTGGTCGTCGCGCAGGTAATCCTCGCGGGTGTAGTAGCGGTCGGTCTGTTCGATCAGCGCGTACAGGTCAACGAAGCGCTGCTGGTAGGCGCGCRCAGGCGCATCCAGCGCGGCATCGGCCGGCGTCATCGCCAGCGCCGCCACCATCGGTTCATTGCACAGCGCGACGCGGTGCGACAGCACCATGCCCGGCCCGCGCACGTGCGTCTCCTTGCCGGTCGGGCCCGCCTTCGGATCCTGCATCCAGCCGGTGTACTGCTGGAAGCCCTCGTGGATGGGCTGCTCCACCGCGTTGAAACACGCGACGTAAGCATTCACCTTCTCAACGCCCTCGGTATCGGCGGCGTGCGAGGGGCCTTTGCTGCAGGCGCCGAGCAGGCCGATGACGGCGATGGCGGCGGCGAGCGATGCACTTCGTTTGCGATGGGACATTCAACAGACC
>NZ_JBFULO010000459.1:0-2889 GCF_054049855.1 Stenotrophomonas sp. P5_B8
CTACCTGCGCCACGCCCCAAGGTAGAGCCGAGCCATGCTCGGCTGCGTCTACCGTCAGGACGAAGCGCCCACCACCGCTGCGAACGCTTCGCGGAATCGCGCCATCTCACCCTCGGTGCCCACCGTCACCCGCACCCGCTGCGGCCAGATCGGCCAGCTGCGGCCGATGACCACGCCGCGTTCGGCCATCGCGGCGGTGAACGCGGTGCCGTCGCGCTTTACATCGACCACGAAACAATTCGCTTCGGACGGCACGCAACTGAAACCGCGCGCGCCCAGCCAGTCGATCGTGGCGCGGCGCACGCGCGTGTTCTCGGCCTTGCGTTCGGCCACCAGCGTCGGCGCGCGAAGGCTGGCCAGACCGGCCGCCAGCGCAGTCACCGGCAGCGGGTTGTCGCCCAGGCTGGCCAGTTCCTGCAACCGGTCCGGGTGCGCGGCGGCCACGCCCAGGCGCAGCCCCGCCATGCCGTACAATTTGGAGAAGGTGCGCAGCACGATGACATCGTCGCGCTGCATCACCTGGCCGATCACCGAGCGTTGCTCGCTGTACTGCAGGTAGGCTTCGTCGACCAGCACGCGGGTCTGCCGGGGCTTGTTGGCGAGCAGCCAGGCAATGTCCGCCGCCGGGGTGATCGAGCCGGTCGGGTTGTTGGGGTTGCACAGGTACAGCAGCCCGGCGTTGATCCGCGCTGCTGCGGCGGCCATCGCACGGACGTCGTGGGCACCGTCGTCGCGCAGCGGCACCTTGGCCACCGTTGCACCACGCGCGGCGGCCAGATCGCCGAGCGCTTCGAAGGTGGGGTCGGCCACCACCAGGCCGGCGCTGGACGAAGTCCACAATATCGCCGCCCGATTCAGTGGTTCGCTCGAACCCGGATACAGCCGCACCTGGTCCTTGCCCAGCCCTTCCTGCCGGGCAAGCACATCGCGCAGCTCGCCGGCCAGCGCGAACAGGTAACGGCCGCTGCCAGCGACGATATTGCGCGCGGCCGCCTGCGCCGCCGGTGCCGGGCCATACGGGCATTCGTTGAAGTTCAGCAGCACCGGGCCGGCCGCCGCTGCGGTGCGCGGGGTGGCAGCGGCTGCCGTGGACAGACCCAGCCCGGACAGGGCCAGGCCGGTGCCGGCCAGTTGCAGGAACGCACGGCGGGTAGGAGCGGGAGAGGTCACACGGCACCTGCGGGAAGGGACTTCGCGCACGCTAGCGCCGCTACCCGGCGGCGGCAAGCGTGCGGGGCCGTCATCCAGGGTGGCTGCCGGGGGCGGCAGGCCATAAAATCTACTGCCCCTTCAGGATGCTTCCCGCATGAGCCCCAGCCCCGCTGAACGTGCCGAGGCGCTGCGCCGACAGATCGACGACGCCGGCAAGGCCTACCACGAGCGCGACGAGCAGCTGATCCCGGATGCGGAGTACGACCGCCTGGTGCGTGAGCTGGAAGCGCTGGAGCTGGCCCATCCCGAGGTGGYCCGGGCCGATTCGCCGACCCAGCGCGTGGGCGGCAAGGCGTCCTCACGTTTTGCCGAGGTACGCCATGCGGTGCCGATGCTGTCGCTGGGCAATGCCTTCAGCGATGAGGAGGTGCAGGATTTCGTGCGCCGCATCGGCGAGCGCCTGCGCCGCGATGCGCTGTACTTCTCCGCCGAACCCAAGCTCGATGGCCTGGCGATCAGCCTGCGTTACGAGGACGGGCGTTTCGTGCAGGGCGCCACCCGTGGCGATGGCGCCACCGGTGAGGATGTCAGTGCCAACCTGCGCCAGATCGCGGTGATTCCACAGGTGCTTACCGGCGAGGGCTGGCCCGAGGTGCTGGAAGTGCGCGGCGAGGTCTACATGGCCCGCGCGGACTTCGAGGCCTACAACGCACAGGCCCGCCTGCATGACGGCAAGGTGCTGGCCAACCCGCGCAACGCCGCGGCCGGTTCGCTGCGCCAGCTCGACCCGAAAATGAGCGCACGGCGCAAGCTCRGCTTCTATGCCTATGGCACCGGCGAAGTGCAGGGCGGTGAACTGCCGCCCACGCATTCGGCCACGCTGGCGCAGCTGCGCGCGTGGGGGTTCCCGGTCAGCGACCTGTGCAGGGTGGTGGAGGGCAGCGACGGCCTGCTGGCGTACTACCGCGACATCGGCGAGCGCCGCGACGGCCTGGCCTTCGACATCGACGGCGTGGTCTACAAGCTGGACGATCGCGTGGGGCAGGAACAGATGGGCTTCGTCTCGCGTGCACCGCGATGGGCGATCGCGCACAAGTTCCCCGCGCAGGAACAGACCACCACGGTGGAGGCGATCGAAATCCAGATCGGCCGCACCGGCGCGGCCACCCCGGTGGCGCGTCTGAACCCGGTCGCGGTAGCCGGGGTGATCGTGTCCAACGCCACACTGCACAACGCCGACCAGATCGAGCGCCTGGACGTGCGCGTGGGCGACACGGTGATCGTGCGCCGCGCCGGCGATGTGATCCCCGAAGTGGTCAGCGTGATCGCCGACCGCCGTCCGGCCGGCACCACGCCATGGCGCATGCCCAGCCACTGCCCGGTGTGCGGTTCGGAGATCGTGCGCGAGGAGGATGCGGCCGCGTGGCGCTGCTCGGGCGAGTTGAGCTGCCCGGCGCAGCGCAAGGAAGCGATCGCGCACTTCGCCTCACGCCGCGCGATGGATATCGACGGCCTCGGCGGCAAGTACATCGAAACCCTGGTCGACGCCGGCATCGTGCGCGGCGTGGCCGACCTGTACCGGATCACCCGCGACCAGCTGCTGCAGCTCAAGCTGGTGCTCGATGCCGAATCGCCGGACGCGCTGGCCGCGCAGATCGGCCTGCACCTGCCGCCGGAAGGCAGTGGCCACTACCTGCGCAGCATTCTGCAGCTGGACGGCAATGACGAGGGCTGGCG
>NZ_JBFULO010000460.1:0-2880 GCF_054049855.1 Stenotrophomonas sp. P5_B8
GGTTCAGCGATGGCGTCGGCTATGGCTGGATCGACGGGCTCAAGGCGCATGCCGACGCGCAGATCAGCGACCGGGTGATGGCCGCGGCCGACAAGCGGTTCGTGCACAACCCGCCGCAGACCAAGGAGGCGTACTACTACCGCCACGTCTTCGAGCAGTACTTCCCGACCCAGGCCGCGGCCGAAACGGTGCCGGGGGGCAAGTCGATCGCGTGCTCGTCGCCAGCGGCGATTGCCTGGGATGCCAGCTTTGCCAGCATGGCCGACCCCTCCGGCCGTGCGGTGGCCGGCGTGCACGAGCAGGCGCTGGCCTGATCGGCGCATGCGCTGCACGGCGCAGCCGCGCCGTGCAGCGGTAGAATCGCCCCTCAATCGATGGGGATCGGTAATGGAAGCAGATACCACCGGCGGCATGCGCCGCAGCGGGCTGGCGTGGCGTTACCTGGGCTGGGTGGCGCTGCCACTGCTGGTTGGCCTCGCGCTGGCACGCTACGCCGGCCCGAACGTTGCCGTGCAGGCGGCCCGCGCCGAGTCGTCGCTGGGCACCGACTGGGCCGCCCACCTGCACGCGCCGCTGGGTCTGTTCCTGATGCAACTGCTGACGCTGCTGCTGGTGGCCAAGGGCGCCGGGTGGCTGTTCCGGCGGTTCGGCCAGCCGGGCGTAATCGGGGAAATGGCCGCCGGCCTGATGATGGGGCCGTTGGTGCTGGGGGCGTTGTTGCCGCAGCTGCATGGCGCGCTGTTCCCGCCCGCGTCGCTGGGGTCGCTGGGCCTGCTCAGTCAGTTGGGCGTGCTGATGTTCCTGCTGGTGGCCGGGGCCGAACTGGACCTGGGCGGGCTGCGCGGGCGTCGTCGCTTCGCCTTCGTGGTCAGCCATGCCGGCATTGCGGTGCCGTTCGTGCTTGGTGTCGGGCTGGCGATCTGGTTGTACCGCGCGCACGCACCGAGCGGGGTCGGCTTCACCGGCTTTGCCTTGTTTGTCGGCATTTCATTGAGCATCACCGCCTTCCCGGTGCTGCTGCGGATCCTGGCCGACCGCGGCATGACCAGCACGCCGCTCGGGCAGACCGCGATCGCCTGCGCTGCGCTGGGCGATGCCACCGCGTGGTGCCTGCTGGCGCTGATCGTGGCCGCCGCACAGGCGCAGGGGTGGGGGCCGGCGACGATCAACCTGGTCTGCGTGGTGGCGTTTGTCGGCGTGATGCTGGCGGTGGTACGGCCATGGTTCTCGCGGCAGGTGATCGCCCCCGGCCAGGAAGGGCGCTGGCTGCTGGTGATGCTGCTGATGGCACTGGGCTGCGCGCTGGTGACCGAAATGCTGGGCATCCACGCGCTGTTCGGCGCGTTCGCCGCCGGTGTGGCGGTCTCGGGCAATGCGACGTTGCGACACACCGTGGCGACCAAGGTCGAGCCGTTCGCAGTGACCCTGCTGTTGCCGTTGTTCTTCGCCATGACCGGCCTGCGCATGCGCGCCGATGCATTGCAGGCCAGCGATCTGCTGCTGTGCCTGGCGGTGATCGGAGTGGCCACGCTGGGTAAGCTGATCGGCACCTGGAGCGCGGCCCGCGGTGCCGGCATGGACAACCACGAAGCGTGGAAGCTGGGTGCGCTGATGAACACCCGCGGTTTGATGGAGCTGATCGTGCTCAACCTGGGCTACGAGCTGGGCTTCCTCGGCGACCGCTTGTTCGCGGTGCTGGTGATCATGGCGCTGGTGACCACGGCCATGACCGGCCCGCTGTTGAACTGGATGGAGCGCGGGAGGGGCAGGGCCGGTGCCACGACGTAGCGCCGACCGTGGGTCGGCTGCTGTCCACCACGGTGCGCCCTCGGTTGAAGGCCTGTGCGGGCGATGTAGAGGCCGGGAGGCGCGCAACTGCAACTGATTCCGATTAGATCATTGGATTTCCGGATGCGGCACCATGGCGGCCATCGATCCACCAGGAAGCTCCCCCATGAAAGGCAATCCGGACGTCATCGCGTGTTTGAAGGAACTGCTGCGCGGCGAATTGGCTGCGCGTGACCAGTACTTCATCCATTCGCGCCGCTACGAGGACCAGGGCCTGTTCGCGCTGTACGAACGCCTGAACCACGAGATGGAAGAAGAGACCCAGCACGCCGATGCGCTGCTGCGCCGGATCCTGTTCCTGGGCGGCACCCCGGACATGCGACCGCATGCGTTCGAGCCCGGTGTGACCGTGGAAGAAATGCTGCAGAAGGATCTGGACACCGAATACAGCGTGCGCGACAACCTGGCCGCCGGCATGAAGCTGTGCGAGCAGCACCAGGATTACGTGAGCCGCGACATGCTGCTGGTGCAGCTCAAGGACACCGAGGAAGACCACGCCTGGTGGCTGGAACAGCAGCTGGGCCTGATCAAGCGCATCGGCCTGGCGCTGTACCAGACCAGCAAGATGGATGCCAAGGGAACGGCGGCGCACTGACGCGCTTCAGCCCCACGATGTGCTGCGCACATCGCGGGTCCCGGCGTATCCGTTCGGGCATCGCGGGGAGCCGGCCAACGGCCGGCACTACCGACGCCTTGGTTCCACCGCGCGCCAGCCAGCCTTCGCCAGCACGCCGCATCAACCCCGCGTCCGCCCGCCAGCATCCGCCAGCCAGCCGACGTTCAATGACCCGTCCTGCCATAGGTTGACACCTGTGGCGGATGATTCAGCCGCCGTCAGGCGGCCAAGGACGCCCGATGGACTGCATCGGGCGTCTGCATTTTAAGGGACAGGTGCGGTCGCTCGGCGTTATAGATCGCCACCGACTCGGCCACCATCTGCCGTGCCTGCGCCAGGTCCCGAGGGCGATGCAGCAGGAATTCGCCTTTCAAGATCCCATTTACCCGTTCTGCCAGCGCATTCTGGTAGCAATC
>NZ_JBFULO010000461.1:0-2862 GCF_054049855.1 Stenotrophomonas sp. P5_B8
GTGTAGGGGGTGTCGCCGCCAACGGCGACGGTGCGGGGGGCGGGGGTCATGCGGGTGTTTCCTGTCGCTGCCATTGCGCGGCCAGGCGCAGTACCAGCTGCGCGGTGGCCTCGGCGGGGGTGTAAAGGTCGGTGTCCAGGGTGAGGTCGGCCAGCTCGCGGTAGAGCGGGTCGCGCAGCGCGGCCATCTCGTGCAGGACCTGTTCGCGGTCCGGACGCTGCAGCAGGGGACGGGTGCGGTCGCGCGCCAGCCGTTCCAGCTGGGCCGGCACGCTGACCCGCAGGTACACCACGAAGCCGTGCGCGGCGATGGTCTGGCGATTGCCGGCATCCAGCACCGCGCCACCGCCGGTGGAGACCAGCTGGTTGCGCCCGGCCAGCAGCGTCTGCAGCACCTGGCGTTCGTGCTGGCGGAAGCCGGCTTCGCCGGAGTGCTCGAAGATGGTCGCGATGCTGGCGCCGGCGGCATCGACGATGGCCTGGTCGGCGTCGACGAAGTCCAGCGTGAAGCGCTCGGCCAGGCGACGCCCGATGCAGGTTTTGCCGGCGCCMATCGGGCCGATCAGGATCAGGTTCGGGGCGGGATTCATTACCCGCGATCCTAACATCTCCGTGCCACGGCCTTTACGCGCAGGCCCCCATCGTGGGGAGCGCGGAATGTCCCGCGCGTTGCCGGAGCGTGCCCATGTCAGTGGCCAAAATCATCGAGATCAATGCCTCCTCCAAGACCAGCGTCGAGGACGCCGTGCGCAGTGGCCTGAAGAAGGTCTCCGAGACGGTCAAGGGTATCCAGGGCGCCTGGATCAATGAAACCAAGGTCGTGACCGATGGCGAGGGCAACATCACCGAGTGGCGGGTCAATCTGCGGGTGACCTTCCTGGTGGGCTGATCGGGCGCCGGGGTTCCCGCCCGGCGATCAGGCCGGGGACACGATGCGACGCTGCTCGTCCAGCGCGATGACCCGGTCGGCCAGAGCGGGCAGGGTGCGCAGTGCCTGCCGGCTGACCCGTTCGTAGTACTGCACGAAGCGTTCCAGCTGCGCGCGGCTCATGCTGCTGCGCTCGGGTTGGGCGGCCTGCATGCTCTGTTCCTGCTGCCAGCGCCAGCGCGGGATCACCGCAAAGTCCGGCGGCTGCAGGAACCACAGGCGGTCGCAGCGCTGCCACAGCGCGGGGTAGTCCGCGGCCAGGGCCTGGTTGCACCAGTGGCGCCAGCGTCCGTCCGGGTCCGCGTCGCGTTCCAGGGCGTTCAGCGGCGGCATCAGTTCGGCCTCGGTCTGGGCCGGCGTGCCGAGGAACCAGCCTTCGAAGACCAGCAGGTCCAGTGGGCCGTCCACGCGCGGCCACAGTGACCATGCGACGCGTTCGTCGGCCAGTTTGTCGAAGCGCGGCAGCACTACCGGCTGGCGCGCGGCGATGGCGTCGAAGGTGGCATGCGCCAGCGGCAGATCGTGGGTGCCCGGCGGCCCGCGAGTGAGCAGCAGCGGGTGCACCTCGCGGGCCAGGCGCTGGCGCTGGGCGCGGGTCAGGTAGACATCGTCGATGGAGAACATGGCCGCCCGCAGACCGCGGGCTTCCGCCAGGGCCACGACCTGCGCGGCCAGCGTCGATTTGCCGCTGCCCTGCAGGCCGCTGATCGCCAATACTGGGACCTCGACGCCGGCGCCCAGCGCGTCCTCCAGCGCCTGCGCGACCAGGGCTTGCGGAAAGCCTTTGTTGCTGGGCATGTACGCGGCGGCAGGCATGCGGTGACAATAAACCCAAATCAGGTGGCAAGAAACCAACCATGACCGATCTGTATACCCAAGCGCTGTCCACCTTCGCCGCGCTGTTCGAGGAAGCCAAGGGCAGCGCGGAAATCGAACCCAACGCGATGACCGTGGCGACCGCCGACAGCATTGGCCAGCCGTCGGCGCGCACCGTGCTGCTCAAGGCCTTCGACGCACGCGGCTTCGTGTTCTACACGCACCTGGACAGCCACAAGGGCCGCGAACTGCGTGCCAATCCGCATGCGGCACTGCTGTTCCTGTGGCGCAGCCTGCGCGAGGCCGGCATCCAGGTGCGCATCGAGGGGCGCGTGGAGCAGGTGGAGGATGCCGAAGCCGATACGTATTTCGCCTCGCGTCCGCGCATGAGCCAGATCGGTGCGTGGGCCTCGCTGCAGTCGCAAACGCTGTCCTCGCGCGAGGAATTCGACGCGCGCGTGGCCACCACGGAGGCCAGCTTCGAGGGTCGCGACGTGCCGCGCCCGGAGGGCTGGAGTGGACTGCGCGTGGTGCCGCAGCGGATCGAGTTCTGGTACGGCGCGCAGTTCCGCCTGCATGAGCGCTGGTGCTATGAAGCGGATGCGGACGGGCAGTGGAGCAAGCGGATGTTGTTCCCGTAAGGGCCGATCGCAACGCTACGCCGGCGCGAGCTGGCGCAGCCATCGCCACAGCGTGGTACGGGAGACCCCCAGTTGCTCGGCGACCTTTTCACGGTTGCCGCCGCAGGCGGTGAGCAGACGCTGCAGGGTGGCCGCGTCCGGCCGGGCCGTGCCGGGCGTGCCCCGGCTCGGCGCCGTGGGCGAGGGGGTTGAAGACGCCGCGCTGCCGTTCAGTTCGGGAAGCCACGCCAGCATCTGTGCCATCGACAGTTCACCGTGCCCCTGCTGCCAATGGATGCGCAGCCGGTCGATCATGTTGCGCAGTTCGCGCACGTTGCCCGGCCAGGGGTACTGGCCAAGCCGCTGCAGGGCATCGGGGGTGAGTGGGGTGTCCATCGCGCCGAGCAGCCGGAAGAAGTGCGCCACCAGCAGCGGCACATCCTCGCGCCGTTCGTGCAGGGACGGCAGTGCGATCCGCAGCGCGGCCAGCCGGTAATAC
>NZ_JBFULO010000462.1:0-2857 GCF_054049855.1 Stenotrophomonas sp. P5_B8
GTGCTCGCGCGCACGCCGCCCGCCGACGTGCCGGCACTGGAAAAGCTCATGGAGAGCTTCCCCAAGGCACCGCGCAAGCTGGCCAACCAGGTCTGGCAGGCACTGACCACGCCGCTGGACGACGAAGCCGACGCACCGCTGGCGCTGCCGGCCAACGACAACAACAAGCAGGCGCTGAAGCGGCTGCAGGATGCGGTCAGCGCGCGCACCGCCGAACTGGGCCTGCCCGACGGCGTGCTGGCCTCGCGCAAGCACCTGGAAAGCTATCTGGAAAGTGGCCAGTGGCCGCCCGCGTTGGCCGGTTGGCGGCGTGAACAACTGGAGCCGGTCCTGGCCCCGCTGCTGCCGGCCGCGTAAGCCGCCGGATACCGCAACGACAGGTGGGGAGACGACAGTGCACCGGCGGCAGTATGCGCCGGTGCTGCGGTGTCTGTCCGAGCGTCCATCGTCATCTACGCGGGCCACCGCAAGCCCGCCAACCCTTCCGTGCGATGCGCTTCATGACCCTGCCCTTGCTGCGATTGCTGCCGTCGTTGCTGCTGCCGTTGCTCGCCCTGTCCCCGTTCACTGCGGCGGCCATGCCGCAAGCGGCCATCGACACCGCGCCCGCCAGCAGCTGCACACCCGACCCTTACAGCTGCCCGGACTGGATGCCGTCCCAGGCACAGATCCGCAGCGCCGTCGCCGATTACTTCTGCGCGCTTGCCGACCGCGGCCTCATCGCCCCGAAACTGCCCGGCCCGGTGGTCGCAGAATCCTCGCAGGTCACGTGTGCCGCGTTGGGGCGCGAGCCAGGGTCGAACTTCGTCTGTGGTGGCGAGATCCGCTTTATGAACCCCGAAGGCAGGAGCGACGCCGAGGCGTTCAGCCCTACCCTGCACCACGATGAAGCAGGGCGTATCGCCTTTTACGAGGGCGACGGTGATGGCGGCAATGAAATCTGGCACGCACCGGCGCCGAGGGAGCGTTCKCGGTATTGCGCAGGTAGGCCGACGCTGCGCTGATCGGGCGTGATAGCGTTGCGGCATCTGTGGAACGCACGGCGCACCGTGCCGATTGCCACGGCAACGTGAACCGCTCTCAAGGATGAATCTCCCAATGCCAGTGCATACCAAGACGCTGCTGATGTGCGCCCTGCTGACCAGCATCTCGATCGACATTGCAGTCGCCGAGCAGCCCGACCCCAACATCGAACACGTGAATGGAATACTGGACGTCATCGATGGCGCCACCCGCGATGGCATGGTGGTGGTGCTGACGCCCGTCCCCTATCCGCAGAGTTATGATGAGATGTGGGGGACCTCCCTGGTTCCAGGCTTTCTTCTAGCCGACAGCTTCCACAAGCTGCCGCCGTTGTCTGCCCGTACGTTTTGGCAGAACGAGCAGTCTCCGAGCCAGCACTACATGCCCGGATTCTCCGCCAATACGCTGGAAAGGAAGCCGATGGTCTACCTGTGGACCGGGTTCGAAGTGCATGTCATTGCGCCGGGCACCTATCGCCTGACCAGCGCCGAGAGCTATCGCATCGATGCCACGCTGGCCAACCTGCCCAAACCGGAAAATTCCGACAGCGAAACCGATGGCGTGCAGGGACGCGTGCGTTTGGAGCAGGTGACCTACCGCCAGTCCTATCGCGAAAAGATCTGGTCGCCGCCAGGCTCGATCGATGAAGCGCATTCGCGCCAGGTCTGCACGTCCGTGCACGTGGCCTCGGGAAACTGCATGTCATACAGGACCGAAACGTATGATGTTCCCCGCCACGTTGAGGGCGCCTGGCTGGAGAAGACCCGGGAGCGCGATGTGCCTGCGGTTCGCGTGCGGGCCGGCATACCGAGTGCAGCCGCGCCGCTCGCATTTACCGTGAAGCCCGGCCAGATCGTGCTCGCCGCCCGCGCCATCGTGGCCAATGCCGATGTGGACTACCACGGCCCCGATCGTTGCGAGGACATCAATGCGACGACCCGCGACTGCCTGCTTCGCCGATTCACCGTCCACCTGTCACCTGCGCCCATGAAAGCCGCGCGGGTCCTTGTTGGCATCAACTCAACCCCCCTCACGCCCGCACAGAAGGCGCTGCTCGCCCGCCTAGAACCGATGCAGGTGCAGGTAGTGGGCCGTGCTGGCACGCCCGATCCGCTGCTGGGTACGCCGGTGTCGCTGCGCAAGCCGGTGGACGGATCAGCAGGCGCGAAGTAGGCACGAGGCGACGCTGTCGCCTCTCGCAACACGTGTACGCGGGCATGACTGCAGACACATACGTGCGCGCAGCGGAAGTGCAAGAGTGAGTCGCAATCAACGCAGCACGCTTGTACCCAGGCGCTGCGGACACTGCACCCTGCGGGATCGTTGCCATTGGCACAGGTCCTGCCCACGCTGCTGCGCAAGGACTCCCATGCACACGATCACACACCGACGGACCGCAGCCTGCCCCCACCCCAGCGCGCGTGGTCTGCGCCGCTGGCTGGGCATCTCCCTCCTGCTTGTCGCGGCCAGCGCCAGTGCCGCGGACGATCTGACCTCAACGATCACACAGGCCATGCAGGGCACGTCGACCCCGGCCATGGGCGTGCTGGTGATCCGCGACGGCAAGGTCGCCGACCAGGCGGTCAGCGGGGTGCGCCGCAGCGATGGGAAGATAGCCGCCAGCGTCGAGGACCCGTGGATGATCGGTTCCACGGGCAAGCCGATCTCCGTAGCGATGATCGCGCGTCTGGTCGAACAGGGCGTGCTGACGTGGGATGCACCGCTGTCCACGCTGTTGCCCGACCTGGCCAAGCAGATGCATCCGGCTTACCGACAGGTCACGCTGGTGCAGTTGTTGTCGCATCGCGCCGGGCTGCCGGAGAACCTCACCGAC
>NZ_JBFULO010000463.1:0-2836 GCF_054049855.1 Stenotrophomonas sp. P5_B8
GGTCAGGGTGCTGTTGACCACGCTGGCCGAGACCATCGCGCTGCCACCGGGCAGCCACAGGTTCGGATGGTCATGTGCGCGGCAATCGCCATCGACCACCGAGTCGCGCGGATCGGCGCCCATGATGGTCGATCCCATGATGTGGTTGTTCGCATTGAGCGAGGTGGTGATGACGAACTCTTCGGCGTTGAACAGCGTGCCGATGTGTCGCAGCTGTTCGCAGGACTTGTCGTAACCCTTGCGTGCGTAATCGCCCAGCGAGTAATGGATGTCCGGGCAGGCCAGGCCGTGGCCATCCACGCGGGTGGTGGAGAGGGTCAGGCGGTTGGTCGGATCCGGCAGGGGTTCCAGGCTGATCGACAGGTCCACGCCGTAGATCGCGCGGCGGCGGATTTCCGCGTCCAGCGCGTCACCGGTCAACCCCATCTTCAGCGCCTGATCGGTGGCGACGGGCACGCGGCTGATGTTGTTGAGGATGATCTTGGTGGCCGAGTACTGCGACCGGAACGCGCCGTCGCGCGGCCCGACCATGCAGCTGGACTGCGCCGGCCCCCGGCCCAGCCAGATCGGCCGATCGGCGATGAACGAGCAGTGGAAGCCGGAGTGATCCAGCATGTTGCGCCCGACCTGATCGGACGAATTGGCGATCCCGTTCGGGTTCTGTTCGTTGGCCGCGAGCAGCAGCAGGCGCGGGGTTTCCAGCGCGTTGCAGGCGATCACGAAGCTGCGCCCGGTGGCCTTGTGGCTGACCTTGTCGCTGTCATACCAATGGATGGCCGTCACCCGGTTCTGCGCATCGGTGTCGATCCTGTAGGCCACCGATTCGTCCAGCACCTTGGCGCCCAGGGCCTCGGCGGCCTGGACCGTGTGGACGCCGTTGTACATGGCCCCGATCGGGCAGATCGGCTGGCAGTTGTTGTTGCCGCAGCAGGCAGGCCGGTCATTCCACGGCTTGATCATGCGCCCCTGCGGAATCGGCACCAGGTTGTAGCCGTGCGGATTGACCACCTCGGCAAATACCTTGTCGCCGTTGCCCCACGGAATCATGTCGGCCAGGTAGGGCTTGGAGCGCTCGGACGGGCTCTGCTGGGCCGGGTCGTTCGGTCCGGACACGCCCATGGCTTCTTCGGCGCGGCAGTAGTACGGCTCGATGTCTTCGTAGCTGATCGGCCAGTCGCGACCGACGCCGTAGGCGGTCTGCATCTTGAAGTCCACCGGCAGGTGCCGCCAGCACGACGCGGCCCAGTGCCAGGTCGTGCCGCCCACGGCCTTGATGAAGCCCTGGTGGAAGCTGCTGGCATCGGGGCCGGTCAGGCCGACGTAATCGTTGGCCGGAAAGTACAGCGGCGCGGTGGCGAACTTCGATTGCGGGTACGGCCCCTGGAAATCGCTACCGATGCGTCGCTCGAAGCTGGCGTTGCGCCAGTTCTCGACGACGTCGGAACGGTTCAAGCGAGGGCCGGCCTCCAGGATCAGCACGGATTTGCCAGCGCGGACCAGCTGGTGGGCGATCAATGCGCCAACGACGCCAGAACCGACGATCACGACGTCGGCATCGACGTCGCCATCACGGAAAACCGGAGCTTTCATGAGGGGTATCCAGATCAATTGCAGGAAAAGAAGATGACCGCGCAGGTGTCAGGCGCGTGCTCGGATCGGTGCGGGCGGCTCGGCGGTCCACCATGCGGGCCCGCCCTGGGCGTAGGTCGCCGGGAACAGGCCATCCTCGGCAGGGCGCTGCATCAGCGCATCGCGATAGGACACGGTGACGGCATGGACGCCTTTACCCACGGTGCCGGTGTACCAGGCGGTGATGATCGCCAGCGCCGCCGGCCTCGCGTCGCCGGCCGCAGCCAGCAGTGCCTGCGCCCCACCCGTCCGGGTCGCCAGCGCGATAAGCGCGGGAAACCGGGCATGGACGTCGGGCTGCAGCGTGGCAAATGCCTTTTCGATCCGGTCAGCGGTGGCTGGGTCCAGGTCGCGCTTGTCGGTGAGGGCTTCGGACAGCCGGAGGAAGGCGGCATTGGCGTCGGTGGCGGGCGCAGCATCGGGTGCGGTACTCACCGCCGTCGCAGGCATTTTCCCGTGGCAGGCCGCAAGCAGCGAAGCCGAACCCATGGCCAGAAGGAAGTGCCGTCGCGTCAGGCCCCGTGCCTGTCGACCTGCTTCCAGTCCCTCGGGAATACGCATGTTGTGGACTCCGTGCTCCGTGACGTGCTCGGCTCCCGACCCGTACATCACGGGACGGACGAGCGCCGACGCGGCATACCTTAYAGCATGTGACTGTCGTCACGGAGTGATCGAGACGGCGTTCACGGACCGCCGACGGTCCCGTGGCTACAACTCGGGGTCTGATCATTACTGGAGACGGGCCATGCGAATCGCGGTGTTGAGTGCCGTCGCCCTGCTGACATTGTCGGCCTGCAGCAAACCCGAGCGGACCGATCAAGGCCAGCACGCCGACGCCATCGAACAGCCGGCCCCTGCGCCTGCCCCTGCCGCAGGCAACACGGCCGCACGCAACGTGCCCGGTGGCGGAAGTGGTACTGCCGCGTCCGCACAGCAGGACTCCGGCGCCGCGTCTGACGCGGCACCGCCGCCGCCCAAGCGGTAGGGCTCACCTGCTGCCGTGTGCGCCGTTACGCGGTATCGCGTGCCAGCATGGGTTCCAACGGCGCTGCAGTGGAACCATTGAAGCAAAGCTCTGCGACCAGCAGGTTTGGAACCCAGCATAGCCATGCGATCACCGGGTAGGCGAAGTCAAAGGGGATCCCGGCGACCATCGAAGACGGAAGGTAGATGCGCAATGTCACGGCGGCCAGCGTCAGGGCGACAT
>NZ_JBFULO010000464.1:0-2836 GCF_054049855.1 Stenotrophomonas sp. P5_B8
TACGTCCGTGTAGGCTCCCAAGCCGCATCCATGCGGCTTGAGGGTCCCGCCAACCTACCCACGCCAGGCCCTCACACTTGGCAGGGGGCCGGGGGAATGGAGAAAAGCGGGCGCCTGACGCCGGATACACATCCCTGCCCAAACACGGGGATCAGGGGGTGTGGTGCGGTTGAATTGTGGAAGAGCAGCCGACCAACGGTCGCTCTACCTGGCGCCATGCTGCCGACCGACGGGCCAGGTCAACCGGTAGTGCCGTCCAGGTGGGTCAGATACAGGCGCAGGTCGAATTCGAGCTGGTGGTAGTCCGCTTCCATGTGTGTGCAGAGCTGGTAGAAGGCCTTGTTGTGGTCCGATTCCTTCAGGTGCGCCAGCTCGTGCACCACGATCATCTTCAGGAACGGCGCTGGCGCCTCGCGAAACACCGTGGCGATGCGGATCTCGCGGCTGGCCTTGAGCTTGCTGCCCTGCACCCGCGACACGGTGGTGTGCGTGCCCAGCGCGTGCTTGAGCACCTGCAGCTTGCTGTCATAGATCACCTTGGACAGCGGCGCCGACTGGCGCAGATAGCGTTCTTTCAATCCCTGGGTGTAGTCGTACAGCTGCCGGTCGTTGCGCACCGTGTGCAGGTCCGCGTAGCGGCGCTGCAGCCACGGGCCCAGCCGATCGCCCGCAATCAGCTCGCGGACCTGCTGTTGCAGGGCCTCCGGGTAGCCGGCGAGGTACTTCAGGGCGGTCATGGACGACGGTTGGGGCGGAGCGGGCGGACCAGTATGATGGCCTCCGGAATCCCGCAACAACAGATGCTAGGCGTATGGCGAAGGCAAATCCCCTGCAGGAGCAGCTGCTCAAGGCCGGGCTGGTCAAGAAATCCCAGGTCTCACAGGCCGCCCGTGAACAGGTCAAGGCCCGTCACGGCAAGGCCCCGGTCGCGCCCAGCGAAAGCCAGCGCGAGGCCGATCGGGTACGCGCCGAGAAAGCTGAACGCGACCGCGCGCTTGAAGCCGAACGCAAGGAAAAGGCACGCGCCCAGGAACTCCAGGCCCAGGTCCGGCAGATCATCGACACCCACAAGGTCAAGCGCGACGGCGAGAGCGAGTACCGTTTCAACGATGGCACCGTCATCCGCACCCTGCTGGTCAACGCCTCCCTGCGCAGGCAGCTGGCGTCGGGCGCGCTGGTCATCGTCCGCTTCGGCGACGGCTTCGAACTGCTGCCGCGCGCGGCCGCTGACAAGGTGCGCGAACGCGATGCCAGCGCCATCGTGCTCGACAACGCCCAGCCCGGCACCGAGCCGAGCACCGGCAACGCCGAGGACGATGCCTATTACGCCCAGTTCCAGGTGCCCGACGACCTGGTCTGGTAACGCCCGGCTGAAGCATTCACGCGGCCGTCGCCGCGTTCAGCCATGCGTCGGCCCCGGCCCAGGGCGCRGGTCTATGCTGGGCGTCTGACACCGGCATGGGAGACACATCATGGCGACAGGTTGGGCAGGCGACGGTGCGGTCCAGGACCAGATCGACGCCACCGTCGATGACGCCATCCAGCGCGCCCGCGCGCAACTCAAGCAGGGCCCGGGATTGACCCACTGCGAACACTGCGACGCGCCCATTCCCGAGGCGCGGCGCAAGGCCGTGCCGGGCGTTCGTCTGTGCGTGCGCTGCCAGGAAGAAGAGGACGCCGCCCAGCACGAAAGCGGCGGCTACAACCGACGCGGCAGCAAGGACAGCCAGCTGCGCTAGGGGCCGGACGTTGGCCGATACGCTCAGCCGTCGCCCTGGATCCCGCCCGGCGCCTGCGATGGATCGCGCCAGCGGCGCACCGTGCGCTGGAAGAACATGTTGTTGGGGATCTGCAGCACCGTGCCCTCATGACCGCCATCGGTTTCCTGCAGGGTGGTGTAGATGAGGTTGACGTCGATCACCCGGCCCTTGAGCCCGGGCTTCTCGCCGTTCTCCAGCAGTTCGATGTAGTCGTGCAGGCGGAACGGGCGGGTGGTGAAGATCAGCAGCGTGCAGAAGATGTTCGACAACACGCTCCAGGCGGCGAAGAACGCCACCGCACCCACCGCGGCGAAACCGGTGAAGGCGGTCCACAGCACCGAGGCCGACGCGCCGACGATGCTCAGCACGATCAGCACCGCGCCGAAGTTGATGATGAAGCTGCTGATGCGGCGCGCGCCCATCACCATTTCCGGCGGCAGGGTGTAGTGCTCGCCGAGGCGGCGGATCAGGCGTCGTGCGAGCAGGCGCAGCAGCCAGGCGGCCAGCACAGTGAGCAGGATCTGTACGGCGGGAATGCCGTACTGCAGCCACGGGTGGGTCCAGGTGGGCAGGTGGTCTTTCATGTGCAGCATGGATCCTTGCAGCGATAGTGCAGTAAACGCCTATCTTAATGCGCGGGCCGCAAGGTTTTCGTCAATTGCAATCAGACCAGCCGATGCGCTTCCAGGCGTGCGATCAGCGCCGATACGCACAGCGGCGCATGCTCGGCGTACTGCACGCACAGGTCCGGCTGCGGCGGGATCGACAGGCGGATCGTCACCGGGCTCCATGGCAGGGTGCAGCTGCTGGCCAACGACAGCAGCAGGACAAGGCAACTGGAGGACATGACGGGTTCCTTGGCGATGGCCGGTGGGGTACGCAGGCTTGGATGCGGCCAGGCCGAAAAAGGTTTAGAGCTGCGACGTAAAAAATGGTTCTTCTCCCATTTGAGGGAGCGTCCCGTTGCAAGAGATGTTGCAGCGTGAGCACGACGCTGCGCGTGTGGCCGGGCAGTGTTCGGCGACGTGTGGATCGGTTGGTGTCTTCGTTCTGGGCTACCGCGAGCGGGAGGGCCC
>NZ_JBFULO010000465.1:0-2835 GCF_054049855.1 Stenotrophomonas sp. P5_B8
GTGATGATGCGGGTTTCGAGCACGCATCGCAGATACGTGCCGCGTACAAGCAGTGCGTCCGGGCTGCGGATGAAGGATGCGTTGGACACATCCTCCACATCCGGACCGCGACGCGTTTTCTGCTGCTGCGGCTGTTGCGGCTGGCTGTTTGCACTCATCTGCGCCAGCATCGCGCGGGTGTACTCGTCCATACCGCCAGCGCTGCCGCCCTCACCGGACTGACCATCGGACACACCGCCGCCACCGCTTATGCGGCGATCAAGCAGCGTAGGGCCGCGTTCCACCTGGGGAGCGGACATCGCCTGCCCGAGATCCGAATCAGGCCGAATGGGGCCGCGCGGCTCGGTTGGCAGCGGCGGAATCATCGGAATCGGCTCAGCCATCGTCGGCGGGGCCTGCGTGGGTGCTACGGTCGGCAGCTCCGGCGTGGAAACGCGTGCAGTCTCATTGAGCTTGGTCGGCGCGTCCGAATCGCTGCTGGACTTCCGCAGCAGGAGGAAACCCATGGCAATGATAAGCACCAGGATGCCGCCGAGGAACAGCAGTGCTTTGCGATTCAGGCGCTGCTCTTCGGACGACCGCAGCTGAGGTGCGCCCGCATCCAGGTTCGGTGCCTGCTCAGCCTGGCTCCTGCCGTAATACGGGTTGTTCGGAGTTTMATCCGGCCCATTGCCAGCGTTGTAGCGCTGGTCGTCATGTCCGTTGTTCGGCTCGTTGCCGGGAATGTTGTGCTGGCTCATTTCTTCACGTTCCTTCGCAGACCGACGACATCATCACCGTGGCGGATGACCAGGTAGGGGTAGGTTCCGTGCACGATGAGAGAGTTGCCCTCAACCGTGGTGTTGACCACGAAATCTTCGCCGTACTCGGTCTCACGGCCGAACACCGCCGGGAAAATGCCGGTCTTGTACTCCGGCGACGCCGGCAGCTTCAGATAGGTAAAACGTCCATCGTCGTAGGCGTTGACCGGAATCAACCAGCCCATCTTCTTCGCCCTGCGGGTCGAGTAGGAATAGTCGAAGTTGTACTGACGATCCTTGGCCAGTTCCGCACTCAACAGCGGCTTGACCTCCTCTTCGACGGCCTGTTGCGCCGTGCCGAATTCGGTATCGCTGGGATAGCTGAAAGCGATCTTGTACTGCACGCCTGCGCGACGCGCCTGTTCAAGCTGGCGCCAGTCGGTTGCAACCACCTTGAGTTCGAAGATGTACGAATGGGTMTCCGTGCGCACCATCATGTTGGTATCCACGTCAACATTCTTCGGCTTGAGGTAGAACACGTTCTCGCGACGGGTCAGCTCCCAGCCGTTGCTGAAGCCAGTGCTGTAGTCCAGGATCTTCTCGTTGGGGCTGAGCTCGATCTGAGTGGTCAGACCCAAGCCTGTACGGACCGGATAGATGCGGTCTTTCTCATACTCATACTGGTCAACCGCCTGCGCCGCTACCGGAGCAGAGAACGCCGACAGCATCGGCAACAGGGCCAACGCGGCCCACCAAACTTTGCTACTACTCATCGGTTGCTTGCTCCCTCAGCAGTTCCGGTGGAAACACGTTGGCCCGGCATTTGAGCCGGCTGCCGCGGCGCGACTTGTCCTGGTATCGCTTGTCCCGGCGCGAGCTGCCCCGGGACGCCTTGTTGCATCGGTTGGCCGGGCACAGCYTGCCCGGGCACCATCTGCCCAGGTGTCGGCGGGACCGGCACGGGTGCCGCAACCGGCTGACCGGTCACCGGGTCGATCACGGTGGCCGCAGCCGGATTGTTCGGATCGTATGCTGCGGCCTGCGCAGCCTGGTTGGCCAGCGCGGCCTGCGCCGATTGACTGGCCATCGCCGCGTCGTCCGGCACCGGAACTCCGCGTGCGTAATCGTTGTCGACGCGGTACTCGGTGACCTGGAACGCCAGAGGGTTCAGCACGCGATCCTGTTCAGACAGTGCAAGATTGGTGCGGTACTCAAAGCGCATGGTCACCAGCTGGTTGTCCAGGAACTGCGACACTGCCGTGCGTTTGTCCAGCAGACTGCGCTGGATGCGTACCGAAGCACCCTTGAAGCTGCCGTTCGGCTCGGCACCGAGCGGCGTGATGCTCAGGATCTTCACCCGGATCGCCTTGCTGGTCCCATAGACGAAGACCGGATTCTGCGGGTTGTTGTTCGCGTACCGCTGGCGCTGGCTGGCGGCAACCGGCTCGGAGGACATGGTGAACACCAGATCCCAGTCGCGCAGCCCCATCACCGCCGAATCGAACGATTCGCGCGCCAGAACGTATTGGGCAACATTGCTCCGGTTGATGGCCTCATTGGCGGTGATGCTCTGGGCACCAAAATTGCCACTGAGACGCGCCACCGTGGCATTGCCGGTATACGCATCGGCCATCACCAGGAACGGCACCTTCTCCTTCAACGGCAGCATGTAGTAATAGCCACCGGCCAGGGCAAGGGACATCACCAGCGAAGCACCCGCCACCCACCAGGCACGACGTTCGCTGCGGCGCGCCATGTCTGCGACAGTCAACTCGTAGCTCACCGCCTTCGCGACGGCCTGGTCGACTTTCGGGCTGTTGCCTGCGTCCTTCTTTCGGAACATGGAATTCATCCGTACTGCTGGAACATCAAAGGGCATGGCACCCCGGCGCATTGCGCCGGGCACCTCACATCAGCGTTGGAACGAGACCATCAACTGCCGTGCGACGCATCGGCGCCGACCTGGGACACGCTCGAGGCCACGCTCTGCACCACGATCTGGTTGCCGACGATGGACACCGACACACCCTGCGCCGAATAGGCGCTGCTCAGGTCGATCACGGCCTGCTGCGGATTGGTGGTGCTGATCGTGGAG
>NZ_JBFULO010000466.1:0-2805 GCF_054049855.1 Stenotrophomonas sp. P5_B8
CGGCAACGCTTCCCCGACGGGGCGCCCATGTGCGCCCCGTCTGCGTTGGACGCACCGCTGTGATGACACCGGCGCTACATGTGGCTGTGTAACCTTGTGTTCTGTCACTGGCCGGCCATGGCGTGGCACGGGATCGCTCATACTGGCTGCGATCCGGTACCCTAGGGCCGCCGGCAAACGCAAGCAGGCCCGCTCCGCGCGGACCACTGCAAGCCATCCGCAAGAGGAGTCACCCCGCATGAGCGATTCGTTCTCCACCCGCAGCCAGCTGGACGTCGGCGGCAAGACCTACGACTACTTCAGCCTGCCCAAGCTCGGACAGCAGTTCGATATCTCCCACCTGCCCTATTCGATGAAGATCCTGCTGGAGAATCTGCTCCGGCACGAGGACGGCGGCGCTACCGTCGGCCGCGACCACATCGAAGCAGTGGCCAAGTGGGACCCCAAGGCCGAACCGGATATTGAAATCGCCTTCATGCCGGCCCGCGTGGTCCTGCAGGACTTCACCGGCGTGCCCTGCGTGGTCGACCTGGCCGCGATGCGCGATGCGGTGGTCAAGCTCGGCGGTCGCCCGGAACAGATCAACCCGCAGATTCCCTCCGAGCTGGTGATCGACCACTCGGTGCAGGTGGATGTATTCGGCACGCCGGATGCGCTGGACCTCAACGGCAAGATCGAATTCCAGCGCAACATGGAACGCTACGGCTTCCTGCGCTGGGGCCAGAAGGCGTTCGACAACTTCAAGGTGGTGCCACCCAACACCGGCATCGTCCACCAGGTCAACCTGGAAAACCTGGCCCGCGTGGTGATGACCGCGGACAAGGATGGCAAGGCCATCGCGTATCCGGACACCGTATTCGGGACCGACAGCCACACCACCATGATCAATGGCATCGGCGTGCTCGGCTGGGGCGTGGGCGGCATCGAAGCGGAGGCGGCCATGCTCGGCCAGCCGTCCTCGATGCTGATCCCGCAGGTGGTCGGCTTCAAGCTGACCGGACGCATGCCCGAAGGCGCCACCGCCACCGACCTGGTGCTGACCGTCACCCAGATGCTGCGCAAGCACGGGGTGGTCGGCAAGTTCGTCGAGTTCTTCGGCGAAGGCCTGCAGCACCTGCCGCTGGCCGACCGCGCCACCATCGGCAACATGGCACCCGAGTACGGCGCCACCTGCGGCATCTTCCCGATCGACGGCGAATCGCTGACCTACCTGCGCCTGTCCGGCCGCAGCGAGGAACAAATCGCGCTGGTCGAGGCCTACGCCAAGGCCCAAGGCCTGTGGCACGACGCCGACACCGCACACGCCAGCTACAGCGTCACCCTGGAACTGGACATGGGCACGGTCAAGCCGTCGCTGGCCGGCCCCAAGCGCCCGCAGGACCGCGTGCTGCTCGAGGACGTCAAGCAGAACTACCGCGACAGCCTGGTCGGCCTCACCACCAACCGCGACAAGCGCACAGAGGACGTATCCAACTTCGTCAATGAAGGCGGTGGTGCGGCGGTCGGCAACGAGCAACTGGCCAAGAGCTACAGCGATGTCGAACTGGACGGCACGAAATTCCGGCTGAAGGATGGCGCGGTGGTGATCGCCGCGATCACCTCGTGCACCAACACCTCCAATCCGGCGGTGATGATCGGCGCCGGCCTGCTCGCCCGCAACGCGGCCGCCAAGGGCCTGGACCGCAAGCCCTGGGTAAAGACCTCGCTCGGCCCAGGCTCGCGCGTGGTCACCGATTACCTTGAAAAGGCCGGTGTACTCACCGAGCTGGAAAAGATCGGCTTCTACGTGGTCGGCTACGGCTGCACCACCTGCATCGGCAACTCCGGTCCGCTGCCGGCCGAAGTCAGCGCGGGCATCGCCGCGGGCGACCTGGTGGTGACCTCGGTGCTGTCGGGCAACCGCAACTTCGAAGGCCGCGTGCACCCGGAAGTCAAAATGAACTACCTGGCCAGCCCGCCGCTGGTGGTGGCGTATGCGATCGCCGGCACTACCGACATCGACCTGACCACCGAACCACTCGGCACCGGCAGCGATGGCCAGCCGGTGTACCTGCGCGACATCTGGCCCAGCAACAAGGAAATCGGCGATGTGATCGCCGCGACCATCGGCCCGGAGATGTTCAAGCAGAACTACGCCGACGTGTTCAAGGGCGATTCGCGCTGGAACAACATCAAGTCCCCGGACGGCGACCTGTATGAGTGGGACGGCCACTCCACCTACATCAAGAACCCGCCGTATTTCGAGGGCATGACCATGCAGGTCGGCCACATCGACGACGTGCACGGCGCGCGGGTGATGGGCCTGTTCGGCGATTCGATCACCACCGATCACATCTCCCCGGCCGGCAACATCAAGAAGGATTCGCCCGCCGGGCGCTTCCTGCAGGAACGCGGCGTGCAACCGGCCGACTTCAACAGCTATGGCAGCCGTCGTGGCAACGATGACGTCATGGTCCGTGGCACCTTCGCCAACATCCGCATCAAGAACCTGATGTTCGGTGGCGAGGAAGGCGGCAACACGCTGTACTTCCCCAAGGACGGCGGCGAGCCGCAGAAGCTGGCCATCTACGACGCGGCCATGAAATACAAGGCCGAAGGCGTGCCGCTGGTGGTGTTTGCCGGCAAGGAGTATGGCACCGGCTCCTCGCGCGACTGGGCGGCAAARGGCACCAATCTGCTGGGCGTCAAGGCGGTCATCGCAGAGAGCTTCGAGCGCATCCATCGCTCCAACCTGGTCGGCATGGGCGTGCTGCCGCTGCAGTTCAAGGCCGGCGAGAACGCGCAGAGCCTGGGTCTGGACGGTTC
>NZ_JBFULO010000467.1:0-2793 GCF_054049855.1 Stenotrophomonas sp. P5_B8
GATCTGGAGCAATCAGTCGCAATCTGGAGAACGATTTCCTGATTAAGATGAACCTGCTTCATGACCGGGATCCTTCCGCAAGCTGGGAGCAGTGGCGTCGCACATATGGTCCCTCAACCTTGTCACTGGCCAGCGGGCCTCGACTTGCCTCTTCCGATCTTGTGCTTCGCTCAGCCGAGCTGGGTCATGGGGTGGCCCTTGCCCGCAGTCGATTGGCTGAGGCTTCAGTGAAGGAAGGAACCCTCTTCAGGCCCTTTGGCTCGAAGGAAGTGCCTGTCCCCAATGCCTATTGGATTGTCCGTCCCAACCTGTCGGTTGACGCACGGGCACGCCGCCATGCCATTACCACTGTGGTTGCTTGGCTCAAGGAACAGGCCGCGTGAGATGGGGCGCTGCGAGGGGAGCAGCACTGGTTGTGCCTTGACGCCGCTGTCATGAGGCGTTGACGACGCCTTGGCGATCACTGTGGATACTCCGGCCAAAGACCCCCCAGAGACAGCCCCGATGGCCAGCAGCAATCCGGCTCCCGAAGTTGTGCGCATTGAAGTGATGGACTTGGACGCTGGCGAAGTGGCCGTTGTTGCCCAGCTCGACCAACAACCGCCAACCGAGTGGGTGGAGGGCCTTTGCCGTATCGTCGATTCGACGCCGGGCATGGAGGAGGTCGCCGTGCGTTTGGACGGGTATTGGCTTTTCTTCGTGGGCTTTGGGGCAGGCAGCGGCTCCGCCATTCACCACCGTGTGGCGCAACTGATCGCCTCCGCAAGAGACCTTGGTCGCGGCCCGCGGCCAGCTAAGAAGCCGAGAGCGGCCAGCAAAAAGGAAACGCCGACACCCATTGCGGATCAGCGTTACACGGAAGGTGCTGCGATACATGCGTTGCAGGTGTAGGTTTGGTCGCTGCCGCAAAAGGTTCACGACGGAAACGAATCCAACTTCTCGTCGGGTAGGGTTCCTAAGAATTCACGGAGGCCTTGTCCTCGCTCTCTCCGGTTCCGCGGTCACTGAAAACCTGAAGTAGCGCTTCGGCATTGAGGGGGCGGGAGAGGAGATATCCTTGGATCTGATCGCATCCATGCTCCTGCAGAAAGCGGAGTTGAGCCGGTGTCTCTACACCTTCTGCCACAGTGTGGTAGCCGAGCTCGCGAGCTAGGTTAATGATCGCCAGGACCTTGGGCTTGGCCTTGGGATCGGTCTCCAGATTGTCGATCAGGGACTTATCCATCTTAATGGTGTCGATCGGCAGGTCAGACAAGTAGCCGAAATTGCTGTAGCCGCTCCCGAAGTCGTCAATCGCAATTTTGATGCCGGCATCGGCCATTGCTCTGATCTGACGCCCGGCGACCGAGTCGGCGCGTAGCCACTCGCCCTCCGTAATTTCAATTTCAATGCAGTCAAAGGGCAGGCGGCGCGCCTCAAGCATTGAACGAAGTCTTGTCCAAGCGTCTTCAGAGGAAAGGTCAGCGCCGGACAGATTGATGGAGAGGGCTAAATAGTGACGTGCGGCGCGCCACGCGACCAGTTGATCCAGCGCAGCATCGAGCACCCACGGGGTGACAGCCTCCATCAAAGCGGTCCGCTCAAATATCGGGATGAACTCTCCTGGGCTCACAGGCCCCAAGCGGGGGTGCGTCCAGCGAAGCAAGGCCTCCGCCGACACCGGCTGAAGGTCACAGGCGCGGTAGCGCGGTTGATATTGCAAATAAAACTCGTCCTTCCGGAGCCCGCGCTCTGCGTCAGCGGCCAAACGGTATCCCCGACGCATGCGATCGTCGCGCTCCTCGGAATACCAGGCGAAGGGCTGCCGCGCTTCGAAGGATTCATGCAGCCCGATCAATACCTTACGAATCACATCGTCACCGGTGTCCGCGCCCAGAGTCACAGCGCAGATTCCCGCGTAGAAGCGCGGAGACATCGGAACTGCCGCTGCCATCAATGGCCGGGACATGCGCTGGCGAAGCTCGTTCACCAGCGCTTCCAATTCCTTTGGACTGGGTAGGTCGACCAAGAACGCAAAGCGTGTCACACCGACGTGGTAAACGTCCGCCAAACCTTCCAGCGCTAACTTCAGCCGGACGCCTGCTCGACGAATCAAGACCTCCAGCGGCCGCATGCCGAGGGCTTGGCCGGCCTCATTGGCGCGAGGGATATCAAACACGTCCAAAAGAACCGCGAACATTCGCCGGCCGCTGTGCCTCTCCGCCAAGCCGGCATAGTCAATCTGGAACTGGTGTCGATTCGGAATTCCACTGACCGGTTCCAGGCGGCCGGACATGTTTCTCAGCTCAAGTTGCGCAATCACCAACTGGGCCAAAGTGGACAGCTGGGCGCGCTCTGGCTCTGAGAACTCGCGCACCTTTGTGTCCATGATGCACATGGCGCCTATAGCGACACCGTTCTTCGCCACAAGGGGCGCTCCGGCATAAAACAGCAGGTGGGGCGGAGCGACGACCAATGGGTTGTTCTCAAAGCGCGGGTCCTCCCGAAGATCCGGGACGACCATCACCTCGTTGCAGGCGATCGCATGGGCGCAGATGGAGAACCTTATATCCGTCTCACCGACCGGCAAGCCGATTCGGGAAATAAATCGCTGCTTGTCGTCTCCGACAATTGAGACGAACGCCACTGGAGCATTGAAGGCGAAGGCGGCCAGCGAGGTGATGCGATCCAAGGATGGCCCGGACTCCGAGTCCAAAACATGCATCGCTCCCAAAACCGCCATCCGTTCCTGAGCTTCGGTGATAGGCACATTCATAGCAACTGCGCGGCAACCATTCGACGGTAAGTTAGCTC
>NZ_JBFULO010000468.1:0-2790 GCF_054049855.1 Stenotrophomonas sp. P5_B8
GTCGAAGCCTTCGGCGCCGCACTCCAAGCGCATGCACCGCGTCTGTACATCACCAATTCCGGCATCCACAACCCGACCGGGGCGGTGCTCTCACCGGTCACCGCGCACCAGCTGCTCAAGCGTGCCGACAACAGCGACCTGGTCATCATCGAGGATGACCTGTTCGCCGATTTCGAGCACAGCCCCGCACCGCGACTGGCCGCCTTCGATGGCCTGTCGCGGGTGATCCAGGTCGGCAGTTTCTCCAAGACCCTGTCGGCCTCGGTACGTTGCGGCTACATCGCCGCCCGCCCCGACTGGATCGACAGCCTTGCCGACCTGAAGATCGCCACCAGCTTCGGCGGCGGGCGCCTGGCCGCCGACATCCTGCTCACCGCGCTCACCGACAGCGGCTACCGCCGCCATGTGGAAACCGTGCGCACACGGTTGGCGACAGCGCGTGATGCCACGCTGGCGCGGTTGGCCACGCTTGGCATTACCCCGTGGGTGGTGCCGCAGGCCGGCATGCTGCTGTGGTGCCGCCTGCCTGATGGCCTGGACGCGGCGACCATCGCCCGTCGCTGCCTGGCCGACGGCGTGGTGCTGGCGCCGGGCAATGCATTCAGCCCCTCGCTCAACGCCGCCGGGTTCCTGCGCTTCAATGCCGCCCAGGCGCAGGACCGCCGCGTGTTCGATGTGCTGGCACGTGCCATGCGCGGGTGATGCGCCTGTCGATCAGGGCGATGCATGACGACCCCGCTACCACGCAACCGGTGTCCTGGCTCCGGATGGGTACAGCCTGGAGTTCGTGCACACGCCGTGGCAGCAGGCGGCGCGCTGAGTGGCGTTGATGTGCATTGAGTCGCGCTGAATAGCGCTATTTAGCGCCACTTCGCGCTATTTACCGCCGCCATGCCCAAGTGTCGCCTTCTCCGCATCGGTCAACGCGCGGTGCCCGTAGCTCAGTACCCGCGTCAGCTGCCACTGGCCGTCGCTCAACTGCCAGACCATGACGAACTTGGCGCTGCCTTCGCAGGTGCCGCTGGCCAGCTCGCAGAAGCGGTGCTCGCCTTCCTCGATCGCGCCAAAGTCCTTGATCGGATACACCTTGAGTGTGCCGGGGATCAACTCGCGACGTACCTTGTTGCAGATATATTTCTGCGTATTGGCCACCACCGTGGCCCGGTCGAAGGTGGCCCCACCGGTGTCGTGGTAGAACTCCACGGTCGGCGAGAAGTAGCGGCCGAACGTATCCAGATCGCACCGGTTGTAAGCGTCGAACACCTTCTGGTCGAGCGCGGTGATCGTGCGGGAAAGGTCTGCCCCGGTGGCCTCGGCGCTGGTCGGCGCGGCCCAGGCGGCGCCTGCGCCGATGGTCAGGAGCAGCAGGATGCTGGCGGATTGGAGCGGCTTCATGGCAGTTCCCTGTTCATCGAGAGGTGGCGGCGCTACGAGGGGCGGACCCTGCCGGCAGTCTGGCCAGGGCCTCGCCGTGGCCGCCACTTTTCCCATGCGGCGGCACGACCTTCAAGTGCCAAAGGGCCCGCCATCACTGCCGATGCGTCGACCTGCCTCCAACTGTGCCATGCTCCGCGCAATCACCACGGAGACACCGCAATGGCCAAGAGCATGGACAGCAAGAAAGAGCAGAAGAAAAAGCCCGCCAAGACCGCCAAGGAAAAGAAGGCGGAGAAGAATGAGAAGAAGACCAGCAAGGGTTTCGCACCGACCTGATCGTCTCCAGGCGCCGCCGTCGGCGGGCGCCACCTGGTAGAGCCGACCGTTGGTCGGCTCGGCCACTTCACCCTGGCTGACCATCGGCAAGCGCAGCGGTTGCGGGAACGAGCGCCGCCGCACCTCGCGCGCCGGCAGGTTGCCTGTTACCCGTTGCCGCCATCGCGCCGTCGGTCGCGTACACCGGCCTGTTCCGTGCAGTGATGCCGCCGGTATCGGTCGTATGCCGGCAGGCCGAACCGCGGCGCACGCGCACGGCCATCCACCATCCGTCCAACGCGCACGCGTCTTGCCCGATGGCAAAATGGCCGGCTCTCCCCGCGTTGCGGGGCGCCATGCGAGGGATTGGACGTGACGGAAGGAAATGGCAGGTACTGAGCCGCACGCCAACCACCCGTGCGCTGCATCCCCGCGAAACAGACGCGCTGCTTTGGTTCGGCCAGCCCGAACGCATCGTCTGGCGGATGCCGCGTGGCAACGTCATCGACCTGGCCCGGGCAGCCCGCGCCGCCGGCAACCGCCCAGTCGCACGCACGGTGCGTGGACCGTACCGATCGAGGGTGCGTGCCCGCCACCACGACCGGCATGACTATATCGGGGAGGTCGAGGTACTCCTGCTGCCGGGTGCCGACCGCTGCCTGCGCCAGGACAACGAAGCGGAGGTCCTGCTGTGCGGCAACGTCGCCGTGGTGCTCGCGTTGAACGGCACGTGGCGTATCGACCAGGCGCGTTCGTTGCTGCGCTGAACTCCGTGCGCCATGGGGGTGTCGCGCGTTGTCGGCGCTGCTCCGCCGCGAACAAGGCTGACGCTCCACATCACCGCCGGCCAGGCCAACAGGTGCGCGGATGCGGAAATCGCCGCCGCGACCAAAGCCGGCAGCACCCAACCAAACACGAATTAAACCTTCTGACTCGCTCCCGCATCCAACGGTGGACACCCACCGGCAAGGCGAATGACATGACGCTATGGAAGCAAAGACTCACCGCCTTTCTCATTGCAGGCACGCTGACATTGACCGCCGCAGCTCAGTCAGCCTCGGCGCAGGTATATACCCGCGATATCGACAACTTCTGGAT
>NZ_JBFULO010000469.1:0-2785 GCF_054049855.1 Stenotrophomonas sp. P5_B8
GCGGGACACGGTCCCGCTAACCCGCACACCCCGCCCCGGACAGCTGGTCGGTGGCCGCGGAACAGCGGCGCAGCGCCGAGCAAGGGCACGAATACACCGCAGCCTCTGCTTCTTCGTTGCGCGCCAGCGCTCGCCCAAACCGGCGGAGGCGCGCAACTGCAGCCGTTGATCCCGCCCTATCGACGCAAACAAAAAGGCCGCCCGAGGGCGGCCTTTCTGCATCCGGCAATGTCGCCAGGACGTTACTGCATCATATGCACGTTCATGTTGTGCATGACCCACAGCGAACCGGCCACGATGATGCCGATCACCACGACCGTGAAGGCCGCCGCGCTCACGTTCCAGCGCTGCGCCGAAGAGCGGTCCAGGTGCAGGAAGAACACCAGGTGCACCAGGATCTGCAGCACCGCGGCGATCACGATGATGACGCCGGTGGTGAAGGTCGGCAGGTTGCCGTGCATCACCAGCCAGAACGGGATGATGGTCAGCACCGCCGCCAGCACGAAGCCGGTCAGGTAGGACTTGACGCTGCCGTGGCTCTCGCCGCCGGCACCGTGGTCGTGTGCGTGATTGTCATGTGCGGACATTACAGCGCTCCCTTCAGGTAGACGACGGAGAACACGCCGATCCAGATCAGGTCCAGGAAGTGCCAGAACAGGCTCAGGCACGCCATGCGGGTCTTGTTGGTCGGGGTCAGGCCGTTCTGCTTGATCTGGATGAACATGATCAGCAGCCACAGCAGGCCGGCGCTCACGTGCAGACCGTGGGTACCCACCAGCGCGAAGAACGCCGACAGGAACGCACTGTGGTCCGGACCGTAGCCCTCATGGATGAGGTGGTTGAACTCCCACACTTCCATGATCATGAAGCCGAAGCCCAGCAGCCAGGTCAGCCCCAGCCACAGGTACATCTGCCCGACCTTGTGCTTGTGCAGGGCAATCATGCCCAGCCCGAAGGTCAGCGAGGAGACCAGCAGCAGCGTGGTTTCCCAGGCGACGAAGGACAGGTCGAACAGGTCCTTCGGGCCGGGGCCGCCGTTGGTGCCGCCGGACAACACGATGTAAGTGGCAAACAGACTGGCGAAGATGAGGCAGTCGCTCATCAGGTACACCCAGAAACCGAAGACGGTGTTGCCGCCGGTGTCGTGGTGCTCGTGCTCGTCATGGCCGTGGGCCGCCGCGTGCGCGGCGTGCCCATGGTTCATGCTGTTGGTGGGGATAGTGCTGCTCATGCCTTCAGCTCCGATTTCACCAGGCCCTGCGCCACCAGGTGGCGACGGTGCTCATTTTCGATGCGCTCCACTTCGGCAGCCGGCACGTAGTAATCCGTGTCCTTGTCGAAGGTGCGCCAGATGAAGGTGCCGATCATGCCGACCAGGCCGACGATGGCCAGCCACCAGATATGCCAGATCATCGCAAAGCCGAAGACCAGGCTGAAGGCACCGATCACCACGCCCGTGCCGGTGTTGCGCGGCATGTGGATGTCGCTGTACTTGGCCGGACGTTCCCACGCCTCACCACGCTGCTTGCGCTCCCAGAAGTCGTCCAGTTCGGTGACCTTGGGCAGTGCGCCGAAGTTGTAGAACGACGGCGGCGAAGAGGTTTCCCACTCCAGCGTGCGCGCATCCCACGGGTCGCCGGTCAGGTCTGCGGTCTTCTTGCGGTCGCGGATGGACACGGCGATCTGGATCACTTGGCACAGAATGCCGGCGCCAATGATGAACGCGCCGAACATGGCGATCACCAGCAGCGGCTGGTATTCCAGGTTCGGGTAGCTCTGCATGCGGCGGGTCATGCCCATGAAGCCCAGGATGTACAGCGGCATGAACGCCACGTAGAAGCCGATGAACCAGCACCAGAACGCGCGCTTGCCCCAGGTTTCGTTGAGGCGGAAGCCGAACATCTTCGGCCACCAGTAGCTGATGCCGGCAAACATGCCGAACACCACGCCGCCGATGATGACGTTATGGAAGTGGGCGATCAGGAACAGGCTGTTGTGCAGCACGAAGTCGATGGCCGGGATCGCCAGCATCACGCCGGTCATGCCGCCGATGGTGAAGGTGACCATGAAGCCGATCGTCCACAGCACCGGAGTGGTGAACTGCACGCGACCGCGGAACATCGTGAACAACCAGTTGAAGATCTTCACGCCGGTCGGGATCGAAATGATCATCGTCGTTATGCCGAAGAACGCATTGACGTTGGCACCCGAGCCCATGGTGAAGAAGTGGTGCAGCCACACGATGAACGACAACACGCCGATGCAGGCGGTGGCGTAGACCATGCCCTTGTAGCCGAACAGCGCCTTGCGCGAGAACGTGGCGATGACCTCGGAGAACACGCCGAAGGCCGGCAGCACCAGGATATAGACTTCCGGGTGACCCCAGATCCAGATCAGGTTGATGTACAGCATGGCGTTGCCGCCACCGTCATTGGTGAAGAAATGCGTGCCCAGGTAACGGTCCAGGGTCAGCAGCACCAGGGTGATGGTCAGCACCGGGAAGGCGGCGATGATCAGCACGTTGGTGACCAGCGCGGTCCAGGTGAAGATCGGCATGTGCATCAGCTTCATGCCGGGGGTGCGCATCTTCAGGATGGTAATGAAGAAGTTGATACCGCTCAGGGTGGTACCCAGGCCAGCGACCTGCAGGCCCCATATGTAGTAATCCACACCGACGCCTGGACTGTATTCCTTGCCAGACAACGGCGGGAAGGCCAGCCAGCCGGTCTGCGCGAATTCACCCACGCCCAGCGAGATCATCACAAGGCCCGCGCCCGCCACGAAC
>NZ_JBFULO010000470.1:0-2783 GCF_054049855.1 Stenotrophomonas sp. P5_B8
TGTCCTCCGGCGTCGGCCTGCGGCCGCCCCCTCCCCCTTTATTTCGCCTCCAAGGGCATGGGGACCCAGCGCCCGACCCACCGACCACCGCGCCCGGAGAGAGTCAAGGCGCGCTCATTCTCGTCCCGCACATCGGCGAAGAACCAAAAAAAGGGCGCCCAAGGGCGCCCTTCTCACTTCATCACTGACGCAGACTCAGCGCCAGACCTTGATCTGGTCGTTGTCCACGCGCTGCATCGGCTGGCCCGGCTTACAGCTGAACGTCGCGCCGAAGGCCGGCAGGTTGGACAGCGCGCCGTTGGTGCGCCAGCGACCCGGGGCAAGGATGTCCGAAGTCAGGCGCTGGGCGGCTTCGTTGGGCGAAAGCTGCTGCGGCCACAGGCTGGCCCAGGCGCGGAAGAAGCCCTGCTGCGCGGCCGGCTTGGCCGCCGGGTCCACCGCCTTGTAGGCCTCCCAGGCCAGTTCCACACCGGCCAGGTCGGCGAGGTTCTCTTCGCGGGTGAGTTCGCCATTGACCTTGGCACCCTTCACGCCCGGGAAGTCGTATCCGCTGTACTGCGCGGCCACGCGGCTGCCGAGCAGCGTCCAGGCGGTCTTGTCGGCCGGCTGCCACCAGCTGCGCAGCTCGCCCTTGGCATCCACCAGCGCGCCCTTGGCATCGATGGCACGGGTCAGTTCGTGGGCGACCAGCGCGCCGTAGCTGCCGTACTTGTCGGCGCTGTCGGCCTTGGCATTGAACACCGGGCTCTGCAGCACCGCAGCGGTGACGATCAGCCGGTTCTGCGCGATGTCATAGGCCAGTGCCGGCTGCTGCGGCAGCACGTCCCAGCGACGGTCGGCGTTGCCCTTGCCGATCCGCTTCATTTCTTCGCGGTGGCGCCAGGTCGAGGCGATCAGCATGTTGCCGCCGAAGCTGCCACGGCCCATCGGCTGCACGCTGTAATCCAGGTCGCGCAGCGGCGTACCGATCTCGATCTTCAGCGCGGCCAGCTTGGCCTGCGCTTCGGTCTTGGCTTCGGCGCTCATCCAGGTGCTGCGCTTGACCGCGTCGATCTGCACTTCACGGATCTTGTCGACGATCACTGCGGCCTGGCGGCGATCATCGGCGGACAGATAGCGGCTGGCGTACTCGCGGCCAAGCATCGGGCCGGCAGCGACGTTGATCGCATCCAGCGTCTGTTCCCAGCGCGCCGGGGCGATGGTCTCGCCACGGATCACCCGGCCGCGGAATTCGAACTCGGCATCGCGGTAGGCCTTGGACAGGTACGGCGCCATCGCATCGCCCACGCGCCAGCGCAGGTAGGCCTTCCACTGGTCCGGCTTGATCTTGGTGACCATGCCGTCGAGCTGCTTGAACAGCGCCGGATCGGCCAGCGAGACCAGGTCGTCGTTGACGCCCTGGACCTTCAGGAACGCATCCAGCTGCAGGTTGCGATAGCGGCTGGTGAGGTCCTTGGTGGAAATCGGGGCGTAGTTGTTGAACGGGTTGTTGATGCCGGCCAGCGACTGCGCGTTGCGCGCCAGCTCGGTTTCCAGCGCGATCACCGCCTGCGACTCTTCATCCAGCTTGGCCGCCGGGGTGCCGGTGAGGGCCAGGATCTGCTTGACGTAGGTGCGGTAGCGGCCCATCAGCGCCACGGTGTCGGCATCGGTGCGGGTGTAGAACGCCGGGTCCGGCAGGCCCATGCCGCCCTGCATGAAGTAGCCGATGTGACGGTCGAGCGCCTTGAGGTCCACGTCCGGGGCGAAGTTGAAGGCCACCGGGATGCCGACCTGGTGCAGGGCGGCGATCGAGGCCGGAACGTCCTTGGCCTTCTTGATCGCGTTGATGCGGGTCAGCAACGGGGCGATCGGGTTGGAACCATCGGCTTCGATGGCCGCTTCATCCAGGCCGCTGGCCCAGAAGTCGCCGAGCAGCTTCTGCACGTTGCCCAGCGGGGTCTTCATCGATGCATCGAGCAGCTCGCGCTGCTGCTGGCGGGTCCGGTCGGCCAGCTGCCCCAGGGCGGTGGTGGCACCGGTCTGCGGTACCGGGTTGGCCTTGAGCCAGTTGGCGTTGGTGGCATCGTAGAAGTCGCTGCACTGCGCGCTGACCGCCGGCGCACGTGCGGCCTTCTTCTTCGGCGCAGCGTGCGCATCGTGTGCGATGACCAGGGAGGCCAGGCTCAGGCCCAGGGCAATGGCGAGCGGACGGAGGTTGGACATGTAAAGCGAATCCAGTGTGGATTGGGATCGCGCGAGTGTACCAAGCAAAGCGAAAAGAGCGTGATGGGCGGCGGMCCCAAAAACAAAGGCCCGGGAAATCCTGGGCCTTTGCCTGCATCACCTCACGCGGTGGCGCGATGGCTTACCAGATTACGACCTGCTGGTCGCCGGCGCGGACCATCGGCGAACCGGCCTTGCACTGGAACGCCGCGGCGAAGGTCGGCAGGTTCGACGGCGCGCCCATCGCGCGGAACTGCGCCGGGGCGTGCGGATCGGTGGCCAGGCGGACCTTGGCGTTCTCCGGGGTGTACTTGGTGCGCCACACGGTGGCCCAGTTGAAGTAGAAGCGCTGATCGCGGGTGAAGCCGTCGATCTTCGGATCTTCCTTGCCGGCGGTGGCCTTCTGCAGGGCGTCGTAGGCGGTCGCCACGCCGCCCAGGTCGGCGATGTTCTCGCCCAGGGTCAGCTTGCCGTTGACGGCCTGGCCGTCCACCTTGTAGCCATCGAACTGCTTGACCAGCTTGTCGGTCAAGCCGCTGAAGTTCTTCTTGTCGGCCGGGCTCCACCAGTCTTCCATG
>NZ_JBFULO010000471.1:0-2762 GCF_054049855.1 Stenotrophomonas sp. P5_B8
GACCGCCAGCACGGCGGTGTCGGGTGCGTCGAGCATAGGGGGCATTCTCGCAGGTCTTCGCGATTGCGGGATGGAATCGATGAATCGCGATGAGTGATGCGGCATATCAATAGACGGCATCACTCATTGCGGATTCATCGCAAGCCTTCTAAGTTCAGGATCTTGCTTTATCTTCGTCTGCATCGACTTCTGGAGCCCACCATGCGCCGCCTCAGCCTTGTACTGCTGATCTCCGCCAGCCTGCTGTTGTCCACCCAGGCGATGGCCGGGCCACAGGAAGACCAGCGCGCCCGCAATGCGGTGCGTGTATTGAACGAGATCCAGGAAATGCCCGAGCAGGGCATTCCGGACAAGTTGCTGGATGAAGGCCGCGCGATCGTGGTCATTCCCGACACGATCAAGGCGGGTCTGGTGATTGGCGGGCGGCGTGGCCACGGCCTGATGTCGGTCAAGAATGCCGACGGCAGCTGGTCCAACCCGGTCTTCGTCAAGCTGACCGGTGGCAGCATCGGCTTCCAGGCCGGCGTGCAGTCCTCGGACGTGGTGCTGGTGTTCCGCAATGACCGCAGCCTGGACAACCTGGTCAACGGCAAGTTCACCCTGGGCGCCGATGCAGGCGTGGCCGCCGGTCCGGTCGGGCGCAATGCCGCCGCCGCCACCGATGGCCAGCTGAAGGCCGAAATCTGGTCGTGGTCGCGTGCCCGTGGCCTGTTTGCCGGTGTCGCCCTGGACGGTGCCGTGCTGCAGATCGACGATGCCGCCAACCTGGACGCCTACGGCAGCAACACCACGCCGCGCATGGTGTTCGAGGGCCGCATGGGCGAGCCACCGTCGATCGACGTGGTGGCCTTCCGCGATCGCCTGGAAGAAGCCACCTATTCCGCTCGTGAGAAGCGCGGCACCGCCGGCAGCGCGCCGGCCCCGGCCGCACGCCCGACCGCGCCGGTTGCCGCGCCATCGGCGGCGCCGGTAACTGAACAGGCACCGGCGGCAGGCGCGACCACCGCGCCACTGCAGCCCACCCCGGCCCAGCCGGCGCCCCAGCAGGGTTTCCAGTCGGTCGGTGAAGGTGAAGTCCGAACTGAATCGCTGGACGGCAACTGACTTTCGTCACGCGCGCCGGCCTGTGGCCGGTGCGCTATGCTCAACTGTCTGAKCACTACGTAACGAGCAGCTCATGGGCAGTTTCAGCATCTGGCATTGGTTGGTCGTGCTGGTCATCGTTCTGCTGGTGTTCGGCACCAAGAAACTGACCAGCGGCGCCAAGGACCTTGGCAGCGCCGTCAAGGAATTCAAGAAGGGCATGCACGACGAGGACAAGCCGAACGCGCAGCTCAGTGACAACTCGCGTCCGCAGGACTCGACGACGACGTCGCAGACCGAGCACGACCGCGACCCGCGCTGATCGGGACGTTCGAGCGTGTTCGATATCGGTTTCAGTGAACTGCTGGTCATCGCGGTGGTGGCTCTGGTCGTGCTCGGTCCCGAGCGCCTGCCCAAGGCCGCCCGCTTTGCCGGGCTGTGGGTGCGCCGCGCGCGCAACCAGTGGGACTCGGTGAAGCAGGAGCTTGAGCGCGAGCTGCATGCCGACGAGATCAAGCGCCAGTTCCGCGACGTGCAGTCCTCGGTGCAGGACACCGAAGCGCAGCTGCGTGCCAGCGGTGAAGCCGTCCGCCGCGAAGCGGAGATGATGCGCCAGGACGTGGCACGCCATGGCGATGCGGTAGCGGCCGCGGCCGCGGCCGGCGATGAGCCGGTCATGACCGGTCCGGCACCGGGTTCGCCGGCCAGCGTCGCCCAGCACGTGGTGGCGCCGGATGCGGTTTCGGTCGAGGCGCCGCGCGATGCGATGGCCCCGCCGGGTATCGATGGCACCTCGCCGCGCGCGATGGCCCCGGCCCCGTCACCGGTAGCCCCAGACCCTGCCCCGCTGCCGCACGTCGAGGGCGCACCAGGCACGGCCCCACTGCCGGGCAACGAGGCGCCGCGATGAGCGAACACGAGTATCCGGAAAGCTCGCTGGTGGAGCATCTGATCGAGCTGCGCGCGCGTCTGGTGCGCGCGATCATCGGCCTGCTCGCGGTGCTGCTGCTGTTGCTGCCGTTCTCGCGCACGATCTACACCTGGCTGGCCGAGCCGCTGATTTCGCAGCTGCCCAACGGGCAGACGATGATTGCGACCAATCCGGCTGGCGCGTTTTTCGCACCGCTCAAGCTGACCTTCTTCGTGGCCGTGTTCGTGGCGGTGCCCTGGCTGCTGTACCAGTTGTGGGCGTTCGTGGCGCCGGGGCTGTACGCGCGCGAAAAGCGCCTGGCCGTGCCGCTGCTGGCCTCGTCGGTGTTGCTGTTTTACCTGGGCTGCGCGTTCGCCTACTTCCTGGTGCTGCCGGCGGTATTCCACTTCCTGACCACCTTCCGCCCGGAAGTGATTGCGATCACTCCCGACGCGAATGCCTACCTGGACTTCGTGCTGGCGATCTTCTTCGCCTTCGGCACCAGTTTCGAGTTGCCGGTGGCGATGGTGATCCTGGTGCTGCTGGGCTGGGTGTCGCCGCAGCAGTTCAAGGAAAGCCGCGGCTATGCGGTGGTGGGCATTTTCATCGTGGCCGCGGTGCTGACCCCGCCGGACGTGGTGTCGCAGCTGCTGCTGGCCATTCCCATGTGCGTGCTTTACGAGCTGGGGATACATGCGGCCAAGTGGCTGGTGCCCTCGTCGGTGGTGAAGCCGGCCGGGTGATGGGTAATGGGGCGTCGGGTTACGGC